>NZ_ADGX01000001.1 GCF_000177675.1 Parafrankia sp. EUN1f | reverse complement strand
GTCGGGCGCGGCGCCGCGCCCGCTTCTGGCACCGATCGGTGCGCCGTCGCCCGCGATCCCGGCCACAGACCTGTGGCTGCGCACGACCGCGCTGCTCGCGGACGCGGTCCTGTCCGGTGGCGGGGCGGCGGCCGCCGACAGCGCCCACCGGGTACTGCGGGACCTGCACCTGGCCCGGACCAGCGGCTGGGCGACGGAGGCGACGTTACTGGCGCTGCTCACGCTGTCGCGCTCGGAGCGCGCCGAGGCTGCCGCCGCCTGGTGTGACCGGTTCCTCGCCGACAGCGACCCGAGCGTGCCCGGCGCGGCGGTCGTGGCTCGTGCGCAGCTGGCGCCCATCGGGCTGGCGCCCATCGGTCTGTCACCCGGCCGTCTGGCACCCGGCGGAGTGGCGGCTGGGCCGGGCGACGGGAACAACGGGGGCGCGCCGATGACGTGGGCCGCGACCGCGCAGCTCGGCGCCCTGATGCCGGCGCCGGCACCGGGCCAGCTCGCGGCGCCGGCCGGCGGCCAGACGACCCGGGCGGTCGTCATCGCCGCGCGCGCGGCGGTGGCACTCGACCAGGGTGACCTGCCGCTGGCGGTGGAGCATGCCCGTACGGCGCTGTCGATCCTGCCGGCGAAGGCCTGGGGCGTCGCGGTCGGGCTGCCGCTGGGCACGCTGATCCTGGCGACGACGCGGATGGGCGACGTCGAGGAGGCCGCGCGCCACCTGGTGCAGACGGTCCCCGACGAGATGTTCTCCAGCCGGTACGGTCTGGACTACCTGTATGCGCGTGGCCAGCACCATCTCGCCACCCACCATGCCCACGCCGCGCTCGCGGACTTCCTCGCCTGCGGGGAGCTGAGCCGGGGCTGGGGCGTGGACGCCGCCGGCCTGGTGCCCTGGCGCACCGGCGCGGCGGCGGCGTGGCTGCAGCTCGGCAACGTCGAGGCGGCGCGCCAGCTCGCCCAGGAGCAACTCACCCGTGCGTCCGCGCCGCGGGTGCGGGGCCTGGCGCTGCGGCTGCTCGCCGCGGCCAGTCCCGCGGGCCGGCGCCTGCCGCTGCTGACCGAGTCGCTCGACCTGCTGGAGGCCGCCGGTGACCGGCTGGAGCAGGCCCACACCCTCGCCGACCTCAGCCGCGCCTACGACACGGTCGACCAGCGGCGCCGGGCGCGGCTGCTGCTGCGCCGCGCGCTGCACGTCGCCACCATGTGCGCGGCGAGGCCGCTGTCGCAGGAGCTGTTCGCGATCTCCGGTGACAACCGGGCGGCCCCGTCGGACGGTGCCGGCAGGGAGGAGATCGCCGCCCTCACGGACTCCGAGCGCCGGGTGGCCTCGCTGGCCGTCATGGGCTACACCAACCGGGAGATCGCGAGCAGGCTGTATGTCACGCCGAGCACCGTGGAGCAGCACCTCACCCGGGTGTACCGCAAGCTCAACGTGAAGCGCCGCCGCGATCTGCCCGTCGACCTCTGGACCGACGCCACCCGGACGGGCTGACGACACGGGGGCCGAGCGGCCAGCCGGCCGCTCGGCCCCGGTCAGTCAGGCGCACCGGGCCCGATCGGCCGGTCCTACGGCCGGTCCCGCGCCCCGGACAGGGTGTGCAGGCAGGCGACCAGGCTTCGGCCCTGCACGTTGACATAGTGACTGTGCCGCAGCAGGTCGACGAGCTGATGCAGGGCGAGCCAGCGGTGCGCGGGCCCGGTGTCCAGGGCGGCACCCCGCGCCGGATCCAGCTCGATGATCGTGTAGCGGTTCAGGGCCCGATGGAACCGGCCGCCTTCCTCGGACAGCGTCGCCTCGAACAGCACCTGCTCGGGGCGGGCGGTGAGGATCTCGCCGGCGAACCGGGGCGCTGCCGCCGCAGGCAGACGGGTGTAGTTCGACGGTGTCCACTGCGCGGTCGGCGCGAGCTCCACGACGTCGAGGTAGCCGGGTTCGACGCGGGCCTGGACGAGGGCGTGCAGGACGCCGTCGAACCTGGTCACCACGAACGCGATCACGCCGACGCCGATCGGCTCGATCATCGGCTGGGTCCAGCCGGTGACCTCCCGGTGCCCGGTCTCGACGCGTACCGCGATGACCCTGAAGAACAGCCGGTCGTCGTGCTCGATCGCGTCGGCGGTGCGGGTCCATCCGTCGATGTCGCGCAGCGGCATGCGGCGGGTGCGCACCTCGTTGCTGGTGCGCGCGTCGGTCACCCAGCGCAGGATCTCCGCCGTGGTGTGCCGGGCGCCCTGCTCGGGGCTCGCCGAGCGCAGCACCGCCGCCGGCAGGCCCTCGCCGGCGGACGGCAGGGCACCCGTCAGGTCCTCGGCCGAGAACGGCAGGCAGGACAGCACGGTGCGGGCGTCCATGTTGACGACGTCGTCCTCGGCGAGGAACCGGTGCAGCTGCCCGAGCGTCAGCCAGCGGAAGCCGTCGAGGAGCGGGATCTCCTCATCCACCTCGATCACGATGTTGCGGTTGCGCTTCTGGTAGAACCACGAGCCCTGCTCGGACTGCAGGACATCCGCGATGATCCGATGGCGATCCGGGTCGCGGAAGTAGCCGAGATAGGGCACCTTCGCACCGCCGTGCACACCGGTGTAGTTGCTCCGGGTGGCCTGCACGGTCGGCGAGAGCTGGACGCCGGTGGCGTTGCCCGGCTCGTTCTTCGCCTGGACCAGGAAATGCAGGACACCGTTGAACTCCTGCACGAGGAATCCGAGGATCCCGATCTCGGGCTGGTTGACGATCGGTTGTGTCCAGCGCGGCACCGGACCCTGCGGCACCTCGACCGCGAGGCCCTCGATGCTGAAGAACCGGCCGCTGTCGTGCCGGAGGTCGCCGGTCCGCGGATCGGTGCCCCACCGGTCCATCTCGGCGAAGGGGATCCGGTTGACCCGCGCGATGTCGAGCGAGGCCCGGGCGGTGAACCAGGCGCGAATGTCGGTCAGCCGCTCGACGCCGTCCACGGTCAGCGCCGACTCGGCGATCCGCAGGGCGATCTTGTGGTCTTCCGCCGTGAACTCGGCGGGCGTCCGGAGAATCCTGGACACGGGAACTCCTCACGTGCGGCCGGCGTCGCCGGCAGCCGGAATCCGGCGCTGTCGCCGCGGTGTCGATCCTCGCCGTCGACTATGAAAGAAGAGAAACCGAACAAGCTACCCCCGTCTTTTGGACAGGGGGGGCTTAGGGGAAGTGGGAATTGTCGTGCGCTCAGTGCTGGGGTGGTATACCGGGGAATTTCTCCGCCACCGACGGAAACATCGGAGCGCGCTCGGAGCCCCGGCCTCGGGAGGGAGCGGTGAGGCTTCGGTCCCCGACCGTGCGGTCGGGCCGGCGGTGGACAGGGGGGACAAAGGGGTAAGCGTGGCGGTGTGATGCTGTTAGTGTCGCGGCACGGTCGCGATGGTCGGAATCGGACCGGGTAGTCGCTCGGACCGCGGAATCGTGGTTCGTGCGGTGAGGCCATAACGGCCATGGCGGTGTTTCATGCGCGCGCCTTCGTCGAATGCGCCCCGCAGGCGGTGGAATAGTCGTTGGCAAATGGCGCCCCGGGCAGGCCGGCGGCTCGCGTCGAGCTGCGGGCCAGCGGCGGACGGCGAGGAGGACGGTGTCGTGGAAACGGTGTCGTGGTGACGGCGCCCGCCCCGGATGGTCTGCGCGTCGAGCACCTCGTCACCCCGCTCGGGCTGACGACGCCGGCTCCGCGGCTGAGCTGGCGGCTGCCGGCGGGCACGGCCACCCAGCGGGCCTATCGGCTCCGTGGCGACGTCGACGGCGTGGGCTGGGACACCGGGCGGGTCACATCGGGCCGCAGCCTGTTCGTGCCCTACCCGGGGCCCGCACCGCGTTCGGGCCAGCGTGTCACCTGGGAGGCCCGGGTGTGGACCGACGCCGGGGAGAGCGCGTGGTCGGCGCCCACCTGGTGGGAGGCCGGGCTGCTGGAGCCCGGCGACTGGGCGGCGTCCTGGGTCGGCCCCGACGAGGGCGCCGCCGCCCCGCCGGCCGGCTCGCGCCCCGGGTACCTGCTGCGGGGAGAGGCCGTGCTCGACCGGCCGATCCGCCGGGCCCGCCTGTACGCCACCGCACAGGGCCTCTACGAGGTCTTCCTCAACGGCATCCGGGTGGGCGACGCCGAGCTCGCCCCCGGCCCGACCTCGTACCACCGGCGTCTGCAGGTCCAGGCCTACGAAGTCACCGACCTGGTCGTCGTGGGCGCCAACGCGTTCGGCGCGGTGCTGAGCGACGGCTGGTACCGCGGCCGGACCTGCTATCACCGGCTGCCGGACGGGTTCGGGCCGAACACGGCCTTCCTCGGCCAGCTCCAGGTCGAGCACACCGACGGCAGCGTGACGGTGGTCGGCTCGGGCCCGCGCTGGCGCACGACCGTCGGCGCGGTGACCGCCGCGGACCTCTTCGACGGCCAGGAGACCGACCTGCGCCGGGACCGGCCCGGCTGGAGCCGACCGGGTGCCGACGTGTCGGACTGGACCCCGGTGCGTCCGGCCGGTCCGGCGAGCGCGAGCGCCGCGAACCTGGTGTCGTCGCCGGCGCCGCCGATCCGGCGGACCCGGTGGCTGCGGCCGGTCGCCGTCACCCGGCCGCGGCCGGGCAGCCAGGTCGTCGACTTCGGCCAGAACCTTCACGGCTGGGTCCGGCTGACCCGGCTCGGTCCCGCCGGCACGGCGCTGACGCTGACCCACGCCGAGACGCTCGACCCGCTCACCGGCGACGTCGATTCGTCCAGCGCCCAGCCCACGTTGCGCTGGTACGAGCCCCCCCGCGGGCTGCAGGGCGACCGGGTGATCTCGGCCGGCAGGCCCGGTGACGTGTTCGAGCCCCGGCACACCCGGCACGGGTTCCGGTACGTGCGGATCGAGGGGCATCCCGAACAGATCGGCCCGGACGACGTGACCGCCGCCGTCGTCGTCTCCGACCTGCCCCGCACGGGATGGTTCCGGTGCTCCGACGACCGGATCAACCGCCTGCACGAGATCGCGGTCTGGTCGCTGCGCAACCAGCAGTGGGGCACGCCGACGGTGGAGATCACCCGTGAGTGCGCCGGGTGGACCGACTGGGGCTGGAACCTTCCCGCCGGCGCGCTGCTGCACGACGTCGCCGGGTTCAGCGTCTCCTGGCTGCGTGACCTCGCCGCGGACCAGTGGCCCGACGGCAGGGTCAGGAACTACGCCCCCGACCCGCTCGGCCCGGTGAGCGAGACCGCTCCGCTCGCGCTTCCGCACGGCCAGTCCGGGTGGGGCGACGCGGCCGTCTCCGTCCCCTGGGAGCTGTGGCGGACCTACGGTGACGACCGCGTGCTCCGCGAGCAGTACGCCTCGATGACCGCCTGGGTCGACCACGTGACCGGGGCCGCCAGGGACCGGCGCCATCCGACCAGGGCCGCGGCGCGGCCCGAGCCGGCGCCGCACGAGCGGTTCCTCTGGGACACCGGCCATCACTTCGACGAGCACCTGGAAATCCCGCCGCCACCGCGCCCCCGGGGCGCGAGGGGCCTGGCGGCGCCGGCGGCCCGTCCCGAACCCGCCCATCCCGACGTCTCGTGGGTCCACCGGCTGAACGCGATCGAGGACCTGGCCGAGCCGGTCTCCGCCGTCATCCGACGGATCGAGGAACGCGACCACGGCGCCTTCGCGACGGCGTACTTCCACCGGTCCGCGCTCCTGCTCGCCCGCATCGCCGCCGTGCTCGGCAGGGAGGCGGACGCGCAGCGGTACGGGGCGCTGGCCGCCGCCGTCCGCGCCGCGTGGCAGGCCGAGTTCATCGACGCCGACGGCAGGCTGACACCGGACACCCAGGCGACGCATGTGCGGGCGCTCGCCTTCCGACTGGTACCCGAGGAACTGCGGGAACGCATCGCCGAACGGCTGGTCCAGCTGATCCGCGAGGCCGGCACCCACCCGGCCACCGGGCTGCCCTCGACCCGGCTGCTGCTGCCCGTCCTCGCCGACACCGGTCACCTGGATGTCGCCTACGAGCTTCTCCTCCAGGAGAGCGCCCCGTCGTGGCTGGCGACGCCCAACCGGGGCGGGACCACGTTCTGGGAGGCGTGGAACGGCATCGGCGCCGACGGCTCCTCCCATCTGGCGCTGAACTGCCCCGCGCGGGCCAGCGTCGTCGAGTTCCTCCACGGCCACGTCGTCGGGATCCAGCCCGCCACCGGCGTCGACGACGCCGGCCCGGACGACGTGGGCTTCCGCCGCTTCCGCGTGGCGCCACGCCCAGGCGGCGGCCTGACCTGGGCGCAGGCCCGCTACGACGGGCCGTACGGGCGGATCGAGGCCTCCTGGCGGATCGAGAGTGATCAGTTCACCCTCACCGTCGAGGTCCCGCCGGGCACCACCGCCGAGGTGGTCCTGCCGGACGGCTCGCGGGCGCAGGCCCATCCCGGCGGCTCCATCCACGTCGCGGCCCTTTCCGACGAGAGCGAGGACCGATGAGCACCGTGGCACCAACCCCGGCCGGCCTGCCCACCGTGTCAGCCAAGATCAACTATGCTGGCGAGATCCATGGACCGGCGCGGTTCGACCACATGGACGCGACGCGCACGAACGTCGCCTGGGACCCCGTCACCGTCGACATCCGTGACGCGCGCCCGCTGCGGGCCGAGCTGTCGCTCGACCGTGAGGGCTTCGTCCTGCTCGACCACGACAGCGTGTTCACCGGCGCCGCGCATCCCCGGGAGCTGGCCGATGCCTACCTGGCCCACACCACCGAGCTGATCAGAGAGCTGACCGGAGCACGCCACGTGGCACCGCAGTCCACCTGGTGGAACGTCCTGATCCGCTCGACCGCGCCCGCCGCCGGGCCAGGCAAGGTCACACCCGGCCCCGGTCGGTTCGTCCACCTGGACTACACCGCGGACGACGCGTATCTGTTCGCCGACGAAATTCGGCAGGCCAGCGGAGGGAAGATACCGGCCGACGGCCGCTTCGTCGTCTACCAGGCCTGGGAGGTGCTGTCGGAGCCGCCGCAGGACAGCCTGCTGGCACTGACCGACGGGCGCAGCGTCTCGCTGACCGGCGCCCGACCGATCGAGCATGTGATCGGCCCGTCCGACGTCGTGGGCAACGTCTTCGCCTCGCTGCTGGTCGACGCCGACCCCGGCCATCGTTGGTACTACTTCTCCGACCCCACCCCCGACGAGCTGCTGCTGTTCGTGGGGTTCGACTCGGCGGACCCGGGCCGGACGAACGTCGCGCACACCGCGTTCGACGTCCCCGCGGCCGGGCGGCGGCAGCGCCCGCGGACCAGCATCGAGTCCCGCTACTTCGCCTTCTTCGACTGACCGCGCCGACCGGATGACCTGGAGATGGCTGACGGTGAAGTTCCTGGCCAGCACGCTGGTACCGAAACACAGCACGGGAGCGGGGGAGGTCGCGCTCAGCCAGCGTGACCGGTTCCGCGAGGTCGTCGACCTGGCGCTGTGGGCCGAGCGGATCGGCTATGACGCCTTCGGGATCGGCGAGCGGCACAACCCGGCGCTGCTGTCCTCGTCGCCGGCGGTGATCCTCGCCCACATCGCGGCGCGCACGACCCGGATCCGGCTGGTCACCACGGTCGCGGTGCTGTCGCTGACCGATCCGGTCCGCTCCGCGGAGGACTACGCGACGCTCGACCACCTCAGCGACGGCCGGCTTGACCTGATCATCGGCAAGGGTGGCGACGCGGTCGCCCCGAGTGTCTTCGACGTCGCCGAGGCCGATCTCTGGGACCGGCTGGAGGAGGGCTACGAGCTGGTCCGGCGGCTGTGGCGGGAGGAGAACGTCACCTGGGAGGGCCGCTTCCGGCCGAAGCTGACCGACGCGACCGTCGAGCCGCATCCCCTGCAGCGACCGGCCCCGCGGGTGTGGCACGGCTCGGCCACCAGCCCGCGCTCCACGGAGCTCGCCGCGCGCTGGGGCGACCCGCTCTACTCCGCGAACGGCCTGCGCCGCGTCGAGCACTACCTGGGCCTCGTCGAGCACTACCGGGAACGGCTCGCCGTCCACGGTCACGATCCCGACGGCGCGCTGATCGCGGTCGGGGTGCATTCGCCGATCATCACCGACCGCTCCCAGGACGCGCTGGCGATCGCCCGGCCGGCCTACGAGGCGTCGGTGCGCGAACACTTCGGCGGTGCGGCCGGGTTCCCGTTCGACTCCCTGGAGGACTTCCTGCGGGACGGGTCGGCGTTGGTCGGGACGGCGGAGCAGGTCGCGGAGAAACTGCTCGATCTGCACCGGAAGTTTGGCAACCAGGTGTTCGGGGTCGGGGTGGAGGGCTTCTTCTCGACCTACACCAACGCACTGGGCAGCACCCGGAGCTATCTTGAGCGGTTCTTCGACGAGGTGGTCCCGATCCTGCGGGCCGAGATCCCCAGCACGGTCTGGGAGCCCGACCCGGGCGACCCGGCCTGAGGCGGGTTCAGGGCCGGCGCTGAGGGGGTGCGCAGGGGGTGGGGCCGGGGCCGGCCGGCCGTCCGGGCGCTCGCGGAACGGATATCGTCTGGGGCGACGAGCTCGTCCATGCCCCGGAGGGAACCGTGACGGTGAGCGGGATCGGGAAGGCCGTGCCTCCGCCCTCGCCCGGTCCGGAGCCCGAACGCGCGTACTCTCCCGTGCGCCCCGCGCCCGCGCCCGCCGGCACGACCTCCCCGCCCCCCGATGATGACGCGGTCTGCGGCGTCCGGGAGATCATGGACAGGGTGGGTGACAGGTGGACCATCGCCGTCGTCGTCGCGCTGGGGGACGGGGCCCGTCGCTTCAGCGAGCTCCGGCGCGGCGTCGAGGGCATCAGCCAGCGGATGCTGACGGTCACCCTGCGCGGGCTCGAACGCGACGGCCTGGTGCGGCGTACCGTCCACCCGGTCATTCCACCGCGGGTCGACTACGAGCTCACCACGCTCGGCCGGACCCTGCTGGACAGCGTCCGGACGCTCATGAGCTGGGCGCTCGACCACCGGGGTGAGATCGACGCGGCCCGCGGCCGCTTCGACGCCCGCTCGCGGGCCACGGCGTCGGCCGCATCGTAGCGGCCGCGCCGCGGCGGCCCTCCCGCGGCGCGACGTCCAGATGAAGATCTAGAAACTGCCGTCGATCTATATCGGGTCGCCGTTCAGAACACGGTCGAGTGCTCCCTGGCCTGCCGGTCCCCATGCCGGCTTACCGCCGGGAAGGCCCCGGTCTCCGTTCTGGCCCATGAGCATGAGGAACAGGCTTTTCAAGGCAGCCAGCCCGCGGGCACGCCGGATCGTCGCCTCATCCGCCTGTGCATATACGTCGAAGAAACGAGAGGTGGCGCCTGCGGGAAGGATGACCCAGGCGGCCGCGAGGTCCCACGCCGGATCGCCGGCGAACATGTCACCGAAGTCGATCACGCCCGAGAGCGTGCCCTCCGAGACCACGACATTCGCGGGATGAAGGTCGCCGTGCACCCAGACCGGCGGACCCTCCCACTCGGGCGCCGCAACGGCATCATCCCAGACGGCCCGGACGTCGTCGGCAATGCCGCCGAGGGCGACGGCCCGAAGAAAGTGGTCGAATCCGTCCGCGCAGTTCTTGGGATGAGCGCCACGGTCCGAACTGATCGGCGCCTCCGCGGGTGCCTCCACGTGGAGCGCCCGGAGGAAGGCCGCCAGGGTGTCGGCCGCATGGTCACCGCGGCTGATCGAGCTGTGGTCCAGTGGGTCGCCGGAAACCCACGTCATGATCGCCCAGGGCTTCGGGAAGCGTGCGGACGGTTCGCCGATGCGTACCGGGACCGGGACGGCGAGCGGCAGGCGCGGAGCCAGCACGGGCAGCCACCGGCACTCCTTGCGCTGGAGGTCCGGAGCACGTTCCGTGCGCGGCAGGCGCACGGCGAACTCGTCCCCCAGGCGCCACTGCTGGTTGTCCCACCCGCCCACAACCTCGCGGACGGCCAGCCCCGCAAGGTCCGGATGCTGTTCCTGCAGCAGATCACGGACCAGATCTGCGTCGATCTCGATCATGTGGAGTGACGATACCGACGGAACCCGGCCCGGTCTGGATCTGATGCCGCGGCGTCGCAGCCGTCCATGCCAGGCCACGAGAATCGATCGCCTAGGCGGTCGTACGCCTACGCGCCAGATCCTTGCCCTCCTCCGGCAGCGCGTCGGCGGCGAGGAGCCGGGGGAGCAGTTCCGGTTCACGTGTCATCGCGCGGAAGACGAGCGCGACGGTCACATCGTGGTCAGGCCGGTGCACGATCTCGACGGGATCCCCGGCGCGGATATCCCCAGGTTCGATCACGCGAAGGTATGCGCCGGGCAGCGCGGCCTGCGTGAACGTCCTGATCCAACCGTCGCGTTCCAGCCAGCCCTGAAACGTCCCGCACGGGATGCGCGCGCTCGACACCTCCAGGACGACCTTCGGCCCGACACGCCAACGTTCACCGATCAGGGCGCCGTTGACGTCGAGGCCGGTGGTCGTGAGGTTCTCCCCGAAGACGCCGTTCGCGAGCGGCCGGCCCAGCTCCGCCTCCCATCCGTCGAGATCCTCGCGAGCGTAGGCATAGACGGCCTGGTCGGAGCCGCCGTGGTGCTTCACGTCGTAGACCCGGTCGCCGGCGAGACCGACCGCCCCGGTGCCCTTCGGCCCGGGGGCGACAACGGCGACCGGCCCGTCGACGGGCCGCTTGTCGATACCGGTCAGACCGAGCCCCTTCCAGGGGTTGGCGCGGGGTATGCCGACATTGACGGAGAGCACCTTCACGGAACCGACGGTACGTGTCAGCGGCTGGGGTTCTCGGCGGCGTCGAAAGCGGGCGCGAGCGGGGCCAGCGCACCGCGGAGCAGGTCGGGCAGGGCACCGGAGGGTATGAGCAGTCCGGTGGCGCCGGCGCCCGCTGCGTCTGTGCCTGTGCCCTGAAGCCACTCGTCGAGCGCGATGCGCACGGCCGTGGCGACGCTCGCCGCGAGAACGCGGGCGGTGCGTGCCTCGGTATCGCCGAGGCGCTCAGCGAGAACAGCCGTTAGTGGGGCCTCGATGCCGGTGGTGGTGTCGAGGAACGCCTCGCGCAGCGCGGTCCGGGTGGTGATCAGCAGCAGTGCCTCACGTTCGTGCTCGCGGGTGTTCGTGTACTGCTCGACCACCGCCTCGGTGACGGCGTCGGCCAGGCGCACCTCGGTGGGCCGGGCCGCCACAGCCGCCGCGATCCGTGTTTCCCGGTCCGCGGTGACGGCGGCGACGATCGCCTGCTCGCGGCTGGCGAAGTAGTTGTTGTACGTGCGTGGCGAGACCCCGGCTGCTTCGGCGATGTCCTCGACGCGCACTCCGTCCGGTCCGCGCTCCACGGCCAGGCGCAGGGCCGCTTCGCGTAGCGCCTCGCGTGTGGCCTGCTTCTTCCGCTCTCGCAGTCCCGGTGGTGGTGACACGGTGTCAGCCTTCCACAGATGACTGCGCATACGCAAACTTGCGTGCACGCATCTTTTCTGTAAGTCTCGGCTCCACCGCGACCGATGGAAGGGACGGCGCCATGCGAGCCAGAGGAATGACCTACGACACCGGACTCGTCACACACGGCCGGATATCCCGAGAGCACCTCGACCCTTTGGTCGTGCGACGCGAACTCACCGTCATCCGCGACGACCTGCACTGCAACGCGGTCCAGATCATCGGCGGCGACCCGGGCCGACTGGAGCTGGCCGCCGGCTGCGCCGCCGAGCTCGGCCTGGAGGTCTGGTTCTCGCCCTATCCCCTGGAACTGGACCCGCCGCAGATCCTCGCGCTCTTCGGTGACTGCGCCGAACGGGCCGAGCGGCTACGGAAGCAGGGCACCACCGTCGTGTTCGTCGCCGGTGTCGAGCTGAGCGTGATGAACCGCGGCTTCCTGCCCGGCGACAACCCCGAAGAGCGGGTCACACAGCTCATTCGCGATCCCGACCGGCGAGCTCACGCGATGAGTGAGCTCGGCGAGCGGATCAACGCGTTCCTGCGCGACGCCGCGGCAGCGATCCGCGAGCGCTTCCAGGGAAAGCTGACCTACGCATCCATCCAGTTCGAGCAGGTCGACTGGGCCCCCTTCGACTTCATGACCTTCGAGCTGATCCGCTCCGCGGAGGTCGCCGACCGATTCCGAGCGGGCGTGCGTGCCCTGGCTCGAGGCCCGAAGCCGCTGGCCCTGACCGGCTTCGGTACCGCGGCCTACCGCGGCGCGGGGGACCGGGGCGGGCGAGTACTGGAAGTGGTCGAACACGACCCGCACACGGGGGCTCCGACGCGGCTGAACGGGATATACGAGCGAGATGAGGCCGGCCAGGCCGCATACCTGAGCGAACTGCTGGAAATCTTCGACACCGAGGGCGTGGACAGCGCATTCGTCTACCTTTTCGCCCTGGCTGGCTTCCCCCACCGCCCCGACGGCGACCCCCGCGAAGACCTGGATCGTGCCAGCCTTGGCATCGTCAAACTTCTCGAAGGGCACCGGGGGCGTACCTACCCCGACATGGAGTGGGAGCCCAAGGAGGCCTTCACCGCAGTGGCACGGCGGTACCGGTAGTCACGGGCCACGTTCACCCCGGGCGCGCCGGGAGAAGCCGTGAGGGCGTCGGGGCCAGGCATGTCAGTCGCCGCCACAAACACCGCAGGTCTGGCTTCCGCCTGCCAGGCCGGGCGGCAGGATGGCGGTCGGAGCAAAGGCTACAGACGGATCACCGGCGGGGCCGAGTACCAGGATGGGCCGTAAATACGATCGTCGACATGTCGCCGGTGTCGCGTGGACGTAAGCCGAAGAAAAGCAGGAAGCGGCCCGCCGGCCGTCCTGGCTCCGGGCAGCGGTCGGGGGCTGGGGGTCCGCGCGCCGATCCGGACTGGCCGACCGTTCTCGCACATCTGCGGTCCCGGCTGCGGCGTGGCGAGGAACCGCTCTGGTTCCAGTCAGCGATCGAGGAGGTCCTCGACGAGGCCGGTGTCGTGCTGTCCGCAGACGGTCCGCGGGCACTGGAGGAGATGACGTCGACTCTGCTCGGCCGGCCGCTGCGACTCGCTGCGCGCGATGAGCTCGTCGGGGATTTCGACCGGTGGCTGCTGGAGGTCATCGCCGCGCTGACCGAGCGCGCTCGCGGTGAGCTGGAGGCGGGTGGCGATGGGTGGGAAGCGCCGTGGCGGCTGCTGCACGGCATCGCCTCGGTCGCTGTCCCGCCGCTCGCGTTCGGGGCGACGAGCGCGCTCCGGAGCCTGGTTCCGCTCCTGATCGCCGTGGCGCCGGAGCCGTCCTGGCTTGATGCGCTGCTCGAGATCGCCGCGACCGGCGAGGTGTGGAAGATGCGGGATGCGTACGGAACCCGCCTGGGGGTGATCGCCGGCTTCATCTATCCGGGCGGGCAGGACCCGTCGGTGTTCCTCTTCGACATCGACGCCTGCGGGGTGGTCACGATCGCCAATGCGGGCGTGCACGATGACGTTGCGCGGGCCGCCGCAGCCTGGCGGAGGTATGCCGGCGAGCCCGCCGCCGGCGTCGAGCCGTGGCCCGTGACGACGGCCGACGAGCTGGTGTGCCTCGTCCAGGCGGACCAGGACGAGATGGACCTCGATGGTGACGAGTCGGAGTCCGCGTTGGACAACTGGTTTCGGGCACTGCGCCGCGGCATCGACGTGGCCGACGCCTGGAAGCGGCGCGGGGGACCGCTGCCGGCGTGGAGGTCCCTCTATGGCAACGCCGATCCGGAACCGGCCGTCGCGGCGTTCACCACCTGGTACACCGCCCGGCACGGCGAGCCTCCGGGCGCCGAGGCAGTCGACGTGCTCGCCTGGGAATGGCTCGACGGATGCCTGCCGGAAGCCCGGCACGGCGCTTCGCCACACCGGGTCCGGTACTTCCGGGAAGTGATGGGCGACTGGACGGACGATCCGGTCACGGCCGAGGCGAAGGCGCTTTTCCTCGACTGGATTCGATGGAACTGCGAAGAGGCGGGGGTCTCCGACCGTCTCACCGCCATGTCCGTCGCCGCCGCCGAGGCTCCGTTCGCACAGTTCAGCCAGAACGGGTCGGCCTGCGCTCCGTGACCCCTCGGATCGTCGCCGCCGGGCAGGCGGAGACCGAAGGTCGGGGAGGATGTCATGGTGGCTACGTAAGGTGGTTGTCCGGGCAGGTGGGTGGCGTCGGACGCGGCGGTCGGGGGTGACGATGAGTCGACGGTTCAACACCGCGGGTCCGTGTCGGCCCGGAATCGACTACATGGTTCCGGCGGCGGCGCGGCTGCCCGAGGCGCTGGGTCTCGTCGAGCAGGAAGGCTACTTCGTCGTTCACGCGCCCCGACAGACGGGCAAGACGACGACGCTGGAAGCACTCGCCCGTGAGCTGACCGCCGCCGGCCGGTACGCCGCGCTGCTGTTCTCCTGCGAGTCCGGGCGGGCGTGGGAGGACGACATCGGTTCGGCGAGCCGTGCGGTCCTGGAACGGATCCGGGCGGAGGCCGATCGGGTACTGCCACTGCCGCTGCGGCCTCCGGCCTGGCCCGAGGCCGCGGAAGGAGCCCTGCTCGTGGCGGCCCTGACCGCGTGGGCGCAGGCCTGCCCCCGGCCGCTGGTGCTGTTCGTCGACGAGATCGACGCGCTGCGCGGGCAGACCCTGATCAGCGTGCTCAGCCAGCTACGCGATGGATACCGTGGTCGTCCTGGCAGCTTTCCCGCCTCGGTCGCCCTGTGCGGCCTGCGCGACGTGCGGGACTACAAAGCGGCTTCCGGTGGTGACCCCTCACGGCTGGGGACGTCCAGCCCGTTCAACATCAAGCTGGAGTCGCTGCGGCTTGGAGACTTCACCGCGGACGAGGTGCGTGAGCTCTACGGCCAGCACACCGCCGAGACTGGGCAGGAGTTCACGTCGGCCGCCGTCGACCGAGCGATCGAGCTTACCGGTGGCCAACCGTGGCTGGTCAACGCGCTCGCCCGTGAGGTCGTCGAGAAACTCGCGGTCCCGCCGGTCGAGCCGATCACCATCGACCATGTGGAGCAGGCCAAGGAACGGTTGATCCTGGCCCGTGCCACACATCTGGACTCGCTCGCGGCCAGGCTCGCGGAACCGCGGGTCCGCCGGGTCCTCGGCCCGGTGCTCGCCGGGGACGTTCTGACGATCGAGCCCTATGACGATGACATCGCCTACCTGCGTGATCTGGGTCTGATCGCGCAGGATCCGCCGGTGCGGGCCGCCAACCCGATCTACCGTGAGGTGATCGTGCGGGTCCTGGCCAGTCGCATTCAGGAGAGCGTGATCGCCGACCCGCGGTCGTTCGTGCGCCCCGACGGCACCTTCGACCTGCCGAAAATGCTCAGCGAGTTCACCGAGTTCTGGATGGAACACGGCGAGTTCCTCACCTCTCGCGACTACTACAGCGAAGCCGCACCCCAGCTGGTTCTCATGGGCTTTCTTCAGCGAGTCGTGAACGGCGGTGGCTACGTCGACCGCGAGTACGGCGTCGGTACCGGGCGGACGGACCTGCTGATCCGCTGGCCCTACATCGTCGAGGACGGCACCCGCCACCTTCAGCGGGAAGCTCTCGAGCTCAAGGTATGGCGCGAGGGCCGGGCCGACCCGCTGCGCGCCGGCCTGCGCCAGCTCGACGGTTACCTCGACCGCCTGGACCTGACCACCGGAGTTCTCGTCGTCTTCGACCAGCGCCCGAACGCCGCGGATATCGCCGAGCGCACGGTCATCACCACCACGACAAGCCCCGCCGGACGCACCATTACCCTGGTCCGGGCGTAGCCAGCGGAGCGGGCGCGTTCGACGTCAGGGACGGCCCGGATCGAGGCCAGCATCAATGTCGAGTTCACCGTCGATGAGTTCGCTGATGCGGATGACGTCTATGCCGGCGCCGCCGTGGCCGGGGGCGGTCTGCGCTGCTCCGGAGTCTGTGGTGGCCGGAATTCCATACTTCTCGCGAAGGAACCTCTCTCGGTAGAGCCGGTCCGCGTCGGTGGTCAGCCTCTCCAGCATGTGGGCGTTCAGACCGGCGCCCACCGCGATGCCGATGACAGGAACGGCTCCACCGAGCTTCTGCTTGGTGAGGCGAAGTCCAAGGCGTTCGTAGATAGCCCGGACGACCTTCGTGACTCCGTTCTTGTTGAGTGTTTCCCAGGACGCTTTGCGAACGAGCTCTTGCACCACCTTGTTGAGCTCGATATACGCGGCGCTTTTGCCGGACTGTCCGGCGAGGCTGAAGCTCAGGATGCCCACGGCGAACACCTGCTCCTCGGGGAGATCGGTGTCGTAGCCATAGTAGGCCGCGATATGTGCGGTCGCTCGGCTCATGGCGCCGAGCACGGCCGCCGCGTCCACCGCGAGTGCGCCGACGACGGTGCCTGCGCCCGGTGCGGCACCCACACCGGCACCGAAGATCGCTCCACCGCCCGCGAGGATCTCTCCTCCAGAGACCGCGAGACCAGTCACGGCGCCTTCGGCGCTGCTGAACGCCGTGTAGCGCAGGCCAAGGCGTGGACTGACCTGATCGACGTCTCGCAGCTCGAGTTTCCGGACGTCGGCCAGATCGGTGACCTGGTGGCCCGACCGGCGGTATGCGTCGATCACTGCCTGGCGGCGCATCGATGCGTCCGCCGTCCGACTGATCAACCCCGTGACACCTTCGAGTGCCTTGTTGAACAGCTCGATGAACTGGCTTGCTCCGGGAATTTTCTCGAACCCTTCACCAACCCTTTCTCCGGCCTTGGCAATCTTTTCGCGAGCGCCCTTCGGGAGAAGATTGCGTTCCCGCGGGGAAAGCCGCTTCGTCCTCCATTCCTCCAACTTGATCCAGGCTGCCCTGTCGTACTCGCTCATTGCTTCAATGCTCATGTGGTGCGCGCCCCCGCTGATTTACGACCGATCCCGAGCTCTTCCGAAACAGCACACGGACGGACACCGCGCCGGTTGGTGAAAGGTAGCCGTCTGCCAGGGGATCGTAGCCGCGGCCTTTCGGTGGCTCCTGGCCTGTCCCCCGTAACGGGGCCGCCGCGTGAGGTCAAGGGTGAGCGTGGTTACCGCAGCGCGGAGATGTTGCCGCTGCTCCTCGTCGCGTTGTCCATGGTCAGCGATGTGAGGTGCGAGGCGGCGGGCATCCCAACTCCTTCATCGGTCTTGAAACACGGGCCCCGTTTGTGCGAGGTGATCGCACGGGTCCTGGCCAGCCATATCCGCGAAAGCGTGACCGCGAACCCCACGCCGCCCCCAGCCCGGCCCGGGTCTCGGTCCTGTGCACCCGGTCCGGTCGGCGAATGCTTCGGAGTGACGGTGGTGTCTGAAACTCGTAGTGTCTTACTCAGTCAGAGGAATTGAACGAGAGTCTAGGGTCGTGATCTGGGACGGTGACCCCGCCGCGACGCGCAGCCACCGTCTGGTGGACTCCGCCCGACGCGGAAAACAGTGCTCGCCGAGACCCAGGCCCGCGCCGTGACCAGCGTCTTCACGGCCCCTGGCGGGCCTGAGGCCGCTGCCATGCTCTCCAGGCCCGGGCCGACCATCGCGGCCGCAGCGGGTCACGACCTTTTCGTGTCCGTTCCGAAAATCAGTTGTCCAGGGCTTGCGGCTCCCGCGCGGAAAGGGGTGTCAACACCCTGCGGGCACGGGACACAAGCGGCCCCTTAGCCGTCAGCGCGGGACGGTCGAGCCTGCGCTGGAACCTGACCACGGCCGTCAGAAACCACGAAGCCCGACCGTGCGAAGCCCGACCCGGTGAGAGGCCGGGATCAACGACGAGCTCAGCGGGGCAGGCCCAGACCCCGTTCGGCGATGGCGTTGCGCTGGATCTCGTCGGTGCCGCCGCCCAGGCGCAGGCCGGGGGCGAACAGCAGCCGTTCGATCCACGGGGCGGACACCTCGTCGTCGACGACGGTCGCGGCCATCCCGAGGATGGTCGTCGCCGCGTCGGCGCTGAGGCGGGCGTGCTCGGAGTAGAGCAGCTTCGTGGTCGGGCCGGCGGCGGCGACGGCGTGGCCGGCGGCGATCCGGGCGCGCAGCAGGTCGAGGGTGCGTTCCCGGATCGCGGCCTGGGCGAGCAGGTCCCGCACGACCGGGTCGCCGTCGCAGCCGAGGGTGCGGGCCAGGCCGACGAGCTGGGTGGCGGAGCGGGCGCTGGTGCCACCGCCGATCGCCGCGCGTTCGCTCGCGAGCATCGTGCGCAGCACCGCCCAGCCTTCGCCGGGGGCACCGATCAGACCGTTCTCCGGCACGTGGACGTCGTCGAGGAACACCTCGTTGAAGTGGTACGCCCCGGACATCTGCCGCAGCGGGCGGATGTCGACGCCGGGCTGCGCCATCTCCAGCAGGAAGCAGGACAGGCCCGCGCGGCCCTCCTCGCGGCTGCCGGTGCGGGCGACGAGCAGCGCGTACTCACTGCAGCCGGCGTTGGACGTCCACACCTTCTGGCCGGTGACCGACCAGCCGCCGCCGTCGACCGGGGTCGCCCGGGTCTGCACGTTGGCCAGGTCGGAGCCGGCGCCCGGCTCGGACAGCAGCTGGCACCAGCTGTGCTCGCCGCGCAGGATCGGCGGCAGGAAGGTGGCGCGCTGCTCGTGGGTGCCGTGCCTGAACAGCACCGCGGGCACCATCTCGAGGCCGACGGCGAACATCTTCGTCGACACGCCCCAGCGGGCCTGCTCCTCGATGACGACCTCGTCCTGCCAGTCGGGTGCGCCGTGCCCGCCGTACTCGGGCCGCCATGAGCGGCCGGCGAGGCCGGCGTCGAAGAGTCTGCGCTGCCACGTGCGGGTCACGGAGATCGCGTGCTGTTCCTGCGCGCGGTACTCCTCGGCGGTGGCGGCGCTGACGATGTGTACCGCGGAGAAGTCCTCCGGTGAGCCCTTGCGTGGCGCGTTCGCGGTGAACCACTCGTGGACGCGGGCCTGGAACTCCGACCGCCCCTCGGCGGGCCGGTCGGACACCGGGGCGGCTGGGTTCGGCATCGGGTCTGCGCCTCCGCTGGGATTCATGACGACGGGCGTTCGGGAGATGTTCGCGGGCCGGCTCAGGCGGGGAGCGCGGGCGTTTCGGGGAGTTCGGCGAGCAGCACCTGGGCGAGGCGCTGGCGGTGGTGCGCCGCGTTGCCGAACAGCTGCCGGGAGCTGTGGGCCCGCTTCAGGTAGAGGTGGGCCGGGTGCTCCCAGGTGAAGCCGATGCCGCCGTGCACCTGGATGTTCTCCGTGGCGGCGGTGACGAAGGCGTCGCCGCAGCAGGCCTTGGCGAGGCTGGCCGCCGCCGGCAGTTCGAGCGGGCTTTCGGCCGCGGCCCACAGGCCGTGGTAGGCGGCAGAACGCGCCGACTCGACGGCCAGGTGCAGGTCGGCGAGCTTGTGCTTGATGGCCTGGAACGCGCCGATCGGGCGGCCGAACTGGACCCGGGTCTTCGCGTAGTCGACCGCCATGTCCAGCACCCGCGAGGCGGCGCCGACCTGTTCGGCGGCGACGGCGATCGCGGCGAGGTCGAGCACCCGCTCGAGGGCCGGCCAGGCCGCGCCGTCGGTGCCGAGCAGGCGGGCGGGGGCGGCGGTGAAGGTGAGGTCGGCCTGCCGGCGGGTCTGGTCGAGGGTTGCGCGCGGTTCGCGCCGCACCTGCGGGACGTCGCCGGCGACGGCGAACACGCTGAGGCCGGCGTCGGTGCGGGCCACCACGAGCAGCAGCGCGGCGGTCTGCCCGTCGGGCACGAACGACTTGCGGCCCGAGACGGTCCAGCCGCCCGTGTCCGCGCCGCCGCCCGTGCCCCCGCTTGGGGAAGCGGTGCAGGTGACGGCGTCGGGGTCGTTCCAGCGGCCGGTGGACTCGGTGAGTGCGAGGGTGGCCAGGGTCGTCCCGTCGGCGATGCCGGGCAGGTAGTCGGCGCACGCGCCCTCGTCACCCAGCTCGAGCAGGGTGGAGGCGGCGAGGACCACGGTCGACAGCAGGGGCGCGCACAGCAGCGCGCGTCCCGCCTCCTCCAGGACGATGCCCAGTTCGACGAATCCGCAGCCGGCGCCGCCGTACTCCTCCGGCACCGCCAGCCCCGCGATGCCCAGTTCGGCGGCGAGCTGGTGCCAGACGTCCGGGTCGTAGCCCTCGGCCGTCTCCATGAGGCGCCGGACCTCGGTCTCGGGCGAGTTCTTCTCGAGGAAGTCGCGGACCGTGCGGCGCAGCTCGTTCTGCTCGTCGGAGAAGGCGAGGTTCACGCGGCCGTCCCGTCAGTGTTGCCGAGGCCGAGGCCGAGAACGCGGGCGGCGTTCTCGCGGAGGAACTTCGGCCAGACATCCGCCTTCAGGGGGACCTGGGCCAGCTCCGTCATGATCCGGTCGAGGCTGAGGCCCATCGGGAAGTAGCCGCCGTAGATGATTTTGTCCGCGCCGCGGGTGTTGGCGTAGTCGATGATGTTCGCCGGGTAGTAGCGCGGCGAGAAGGCGCTGGTCGAGTAGTAGAGGTTCGGCCATTTGAGCATCAGCTTCACCGCGAGGTCCGTCCACGGTTCGGCACCGTGGCGCATCACGAAGACGAGCTCGGGGAAGTCGTACATCACCTGGTCGATGAGCTCGACGCGCTGCACCATGGACGGGACCCGGGGGCCGGCGATCCCGACCGACACGAAGACGGGGATCTCCAGCTCGACGCACTTGGCGTAGATCGGGTACATCTGCGGCGCGTCGATCGCGACCTGCGGGGAGACCCCGTGCGGGAACAGCGACGCTGCGCGGACACCCCATTCCTCGTGCATGCGGACGAGGGTGCGCAGCCCCGCCATCCCCTGGTTCGGGTCGCAGGTCCACGAGGCGACGAACCGGCCCGGGTGCTCGGTGAGCGCGCGCTGGGCGACCTCGGTGTTGGCGCTGAGGCTGATCAGCGCGACGTCGATCCCGTGGCGGTCCATCTCGCCGAGCACGAGGGCGACCGGGTCCGCGTCCTCGGCCTCGTGGGCGGTCGGCACGTCGTGGAACATGTACGACGCCGGCATCACGAAGTCCTCACGCGACTCCTTGTCGCGCAGCACGGAACGGATCTGCCGGTACAGCGCGGCCGGGTCCTGGGGGAGCCCTACCAGCGTGTCGATCACACCGAGGTCAAGCGGCCAGGGGCGGTCGTGCGCGACCGGAGCGGCGGGGGACGGGTGCGCGGAAGCCACCTTGGACACCTTCCGTGACGTGATGCCGTGACTGATGCCGGGACGCGCGGCGACATGTGGCGACATGTGACGACGTGCGGCGGCGACGTGATGCCGGGATGTGCGGTGATCGGGTCGTGCGGCGATGTGGTGCGGGCGGGACCGGGCTCACGATAGCCGCCAACCGGTCTCGATGTCGACATCGATATCAAGGTGCGTTACGCTCGCTCCCGCGGCGGCGGACCGATCTTTCGCGGCTCCGGCCCGGCGCACCGACCCGCAAAACGAACATCCCATTTCCACGCCGTCCACGTCCATCACGGCCGGAGGACCCAGCACCTCGCCGGTGAGGCTGGAGGACATGAGGACATATGCAGTCCAGCGGCTACGTGGCAGATCCCAGCGGCTACGCGACCTACGATCCGGACCGGCCCGCGGTGATCATGGCCCGCGGCCGGCAGGTCATCACCTACGGCGCCCTCAACGAGCGGTCCGCCCGGCTGGCCCGGCTCCTGAGCGACCGCGGGCTGGTCGCCGGCGACGTCGTCGCGCTGCTCGCGGAGAACCACCCGCGGTTCATGGAGGTGCTGTGGGCGGCCGTGCGGTCGGGCCTGTACATCACGGCTGTCAACCGGTACGGCACCGCTGAGGAGATCGCCTACATCCTGCGCGACTCGGGGGCCTGCGCCCTGGTGACGACGGCGACGCTCGCCGCGGCCGCGGTCCCCGCGGTCCGCGACGTGCCGGGCTGCGCGACCCGCCTGATGATCGACGGCGTCCGGGAGGGCGCCGACGGCGGCGGCGCCGACGGGTTCGAGGCCTACGAGGCCGCTATCGCCGCGGTGCCCGCCGAGAGCCCCGCACGGCTCGTGATGGGTGAGCTGATGCTCTACTCCTCGGGCACCACCGGGCGGCCGAAGGGGATCAAGCGGCCGCTGCAGGAGCTGGACGGCAGCGTGCCCATCGTGGCGAAGGGCGCCCGGATGTGCCGCAGCCTCGCCGGCATGAGCGAGCGCTCGGTGTATCTGTGCCCGGCGCCGCTCTACCACGCCGCCCCGCTGGGCTGGGTGCGCGGAGCGCACGAGCTGGGCGCCACCGTGGTGATCATGGAGAAGTTCGACGCCCGGGAGATGCTCGAGGTGATCGAGCGGGAGCGGGTCACCCATCTGCAGGCGGTGCCGACGATGTTCGTCCGCCTGCTGAAGCTCCCGGCGGAGATCCGCCGGCGCTACGACCTGTCCAGCCTGCAGCGGGTGCTGCACGCCGGAGCGCCGTGCCCGGTGCCGGTGAAGCAGCAGATCATCGACTGGTTCGGCCCGATCGTGACCGAGTACTACTCCGGCACCGAAGGCGCCGGCATGACGGTGATCTCGTCGGCGGAGTGGCTTGAACGCCCCGGCTCGGTCGGCCGGGCGTCGCTGGGCACGATCCGCGTCTGCGGGCCGGACGGCGCCGAGCTGCCCGCCGGTGAGACGGGCTCGATCTACTTCGAGCGCGAGGACACCGTCTTCGAGTACCACAACGACCAGGAGAAGACGCTGTCGGCCCGGCACCCGCAGCACGCCAACTGGCTGTCGCTGGGGGACCTGGGCTACGTCGACGAGGACGGCTACCTTTATCTCACCGACCGTAGCTCGTTCACCATCATCTCGGGTGGGGTGAACATCTACCCGGCGGAGATCGAGGCCTGCCTCACGATCCACCCGGACGTCGAGGACGTGGCCGTCTTCGGCCTGCCCGACCCGGAGATGGGCGAGTACGTGCACGCGGTCGTCCAGCCCGTCGCAGGGGTGGAACCGACACCGGAGCTGGCCGAACAGCTGCGCGCCCATGTCCGGGCGCACCTCGCCGGGCCGAAGGTTCCGCGGGTCGTCGACTTCGCGGCGGAACTGCCGCGGCTGCCGACCGGAAAGCTCTACAAGGTCCCGCTCCGCCAGCAGTACCTCGACCGCCTGGCCGCGGAGCCACCGGCAGCCGCGCCCGCGCCGGCCGCGTCGCCGGCTGTGTCGCCGGCCTCGACCGAAGACATCCAGGAAGACCACGAAGTGGAGGAGAGCGGTGAGCGTGCGTAACGAGCTCTACATCGACGGGCGCTGGACCGCCCCGGCCAGCGCCGAGGTGTTCGAGGTGATCTCCGCCGGCAGCGAGGAGGTCATCGGCTCGGTGCCCGTGGGGCAGCGCGCGGACGTCGACCGGGCCGTCGCCGCCGCCCGCGCCGCCTTCGACTCCGGGCCGTGGCCCCGGCTGGACCCGGCGGAGCGCGGCGCGGCACTGGGCCGGCTGTCGAAGGCGCTGCAGGCGCGCTCCGAGGAACTGGCCGTCACGATCAGCCAGGAGAACGGCACCCCCGTCGCCGCGGCCCGGCTGGCGCAGGTGCTGATGGCGACGATGACGCTGGACTACTACGCCGGGCTCGCCCCCGAGATCGCCTTCACCGAGACCAGGGCGGGAATGCTCGGGCCGACCGTCGTGCGCCGGCGCCCGGTGGGGGTCGTCGGCGCGATCGTGGCCTGGAACGTGCCGCTCTACCTGAGCGCGCTCAAGCTGGGCCCGGCGCTGCTCGCCGGCTGCACCGTCGTGCTCAAGCCGGCGCCGGACGCCCCGCTGTCCCTGCAGATCCTCGCCGAGGCCGCCGCGGACGCCGACCTGCCGCCCGGTGTGCTCAACGTCGTCCCGGCCGACCGGGACGTCAGCGAGTACCTGGTGACCCACCCGGGCGTCGACAAGATCTCGTTCACCGGCAGCACCGCGGCCGGCCGGCGCATCGCCGCCCTGTGCGGGGAGCTGCTGCGCCCGGTGAGCCTGGAGCTCGGCGGCAAGGGTGCGGCGCTCGTGCTCCCGGACGCGGACCTCGGCCGTGCGCTGCCGGGGATCCTGCAGTACGGCTTCATGCTCAACGGGCAGGCCTGCGTCGCGCAGACCCGCATCCTGGCACCCCGTGACCGTCACGCCGAGCTGGTCGAGGGCCTGCTCGCGGCGGTCGGCGCGCTGAAGGTCGGCGATCCGCTGGACGAGGCCACCGGGCTCGGGCCGCTGGCCAGCGGCCGGCAGCGGGACCGGGTCGAGGAGTACATCGGGATCGGGCGGGGCGAGGGCGCCACGCTGGCCCTCGGCGGTGGCCGGCCCGCCGGGCAGTCGCGCGGCTTCTTCGTCGAACCGACCGTCTTCACCGACGTCGACCCGGCGATGCGGATCGCGCAGGAGGAGATCTTCGGCCCGGTGCTGACCGTCATCCCCTACGACACGGTGGACGACGCGATCGCGATCGCCAACGGCACCCGCTACGGGCTGGGCGGCACGATCTGGACGTCCGACGTCGAGGCGGGCTACGCCCTGGCCGACCGGATCGACGTCGGCGTGCTCGGCGTCAACATGTTCATGCTCGACAACGTCGCGCCGTTCGGCGGCGTCAAGGATTCCGGGATCGGTCGTGAGCTGGGCCCGGAGGCCCTCGCGGCCTACCTGACCTACCAGACGGTCAACCTGCCGGCCGGTTCCACCCCGCCAGGAGCGTGACATGACATCACAGACCACCGAAACCACGGCGACGGCGGCGACCGGGGCGCGCAGCCAGCTCACCGAGCTCGGTTTCTACACCCTCGCCGGGCACAGCGGGAGCCCGCGCGACCTGGTCGACGAGGTGCGCCAGGCCGAGGAGCTGGGCCTGGGTGCCGCGTTCATCTCGGAGCGGTTCAGCACCAAGGACGCGGCGACGCTCTCCGGCGCCGCCGGCGCGGTCAGCGACACGATCGGCATCGCGACCGCCGCGACGAACCACAACACCCGCCATCCGATCGTCACCGCGACGATGGCGACCACGATGCACCGCCTGACCGGCGGCCGGTTCGCGCTCGGCCTCGGCCGCGGCTTCGACGGCCTGTTCAAGGCGCTTGGCCTGGCACCGATCACCGGCGCGCAGATCGAGGACGTCGTAGCACTGCTGCGCCGGCTGTGGAAGGGCGAGATGGTGCTCGGCCACGACGGCCCGGCCGGCAAGTTCCCCTATCTGCACCAGGACCGGGACTTCGACGAGGACATCCCGATCCTCATCGCCGCGCTCGGCACCCGCACCCTGGAGCTCGCCGGGCGGTGCCTCGACGCGGTCGTGCTGCACACCTTCTACTCGGACGCCGCCGTCACCGAGGCGCTCGCCGCCGTCGCCCGGGGAGCGAAGTCGGTGGGGCGGGACCCGGCCGAGGTGCGGGTGTGGTCGGTGCTCGCCACCGTCTCCGACGAGATCCCCGAGGACCGGCGGCTGCTCAAGACCATCGGTCGGCTCGCCTCCTACCTGCAGGGCTACGGCGACCTGATGGTGCGGGTCAACGACTGGGACCCGGCGGTGCTGGAGCGTTTCCGGGCCGACACGTTCGTCCGCGGCTTCAAGGGCGCCTTTGACGCGAAGGCGACCACCGCCGAGCTGGAGCATCTCGCCACGCTGATCCCGGCGGAGTGGATCGCGACCAGCGCGACCGGCAGCCCGCGGCAGTGCGCCCAGGCCGTCGCCCGCCAGTTCGACCTCGGTGTGACGGGTGTGATCATGCACGGCGCGACGCCGACGGAGCTCACCTCGGTGGTGGACGCGTACCGGGGGATCCGTCCGCCGGCCGTCCGTGACCTGCCGGCGAACCCCGGGCGGGTCGCATGACCGGTGACGTTCGCGCACCAGCCGCATCACCGGCCGCGTCACCGGCCGCGTCAGGGCAGGCGGCGGTCCTGGGCGGCGGCCCCGGGATCGTCGACGACCCCGCCGAGATCACACCGGGGTGGATGACCGACGTCCTGCGGGCGGGCGGTCTCGACGCCGAGGTGACCGCGGTGCGGTTCGAGCCGGTCGGCACCGGCCAGACGGCCGTCAGCTACCGCTTCCACCTCGACGGAGGTGGGGCGCCGGCCAGCCTGGTGGTCAAGATGGCCGCCGGTGCGCCGGACGTCCGCCGGCGGCTGCGGTCCGCCTACCGCAACGAGGTCGGCTTCTACGCCCACTTCGCGCACCGGGCGGCGATTCGGACGCCCCGCTGCTGGTACGCCGCGGTCAGCGACGACCTGCTCCGGTTCACCCTGGTGCTCGACGACGCCCATCCGGCCGAGGCCGGCAGCCAGCTCGACGGCTGCTCGCCCGCGCGGGCGGCGATCGCCGTGCGGAACCTCGCGGGCCTGCACGCCCCGTTCTGGAACGACGAGAACCTGGGCGGAGACGAGGGCTTCGGGAAGGACGCCCGGCTCGGGCGGGACACCGCCTGGCCGGTCCGCGCGGATGACAACGGCATGGCCTACCTCGGCAAGGTCGTGACGGCGGCGGCCGCCGAGTTCACCGAGCGGTACCGGGAGCAGCTCGAACCGGAGGACGCCGACACGCTGCTGCGCGCGGCGGCCCTCGTCAGCGGCTGGGGCCGGCACACGGCCACCCGCCGTTCCCTGATCCACGGGGACTACCGGCTCGACAACCTCCTGTTCACCGGCGACTCGGACGTCCAGGCCGTCGACTGGCAGACGCTGGAGATCGGTTTTCCGGGGCGGGACCTCGCCTACTTCCTGTCCACCGCGCTGGCGCCGGCGCAGCGGCGGGCCCAGGAGGCGGAGCTGGTCGCCGCCTACCACGACCAGCTCGTCGAGTACGGCGTCACCGGCTACTCGGGTGCGGACTGTTTCGAGGACTACCGGCGCGGAATGCTGCAGGGCCCGCTGATCACGATGATCGGCTGCGTGTACGCGAGTGCTCCGCGCACGGACAGCTCCGATCGGATGTTCCTGTCGATGGCCACCAACGCGGCCCGCGCGATTCGCGACCTGGGCGTCCTCGACCTGCTCGCGACCACCGGGGAGATCTGATGGGGAATCCGTTCGGCTATCACGGGCGGCGGGTGGTCGTCACCGGCGGTGCCTCCGGCATCGGCGCGGCCCTGCTCGACCTGCTCCAGGATCTCGGCGCCGCCGACATCACCGTGATCGACCGCAATCCTCCGGATGCCAAGGTCGACCATTTCATCGAGGCCGACCTGTCGTCCCAGGCCGGTGTCGACGCGGCCGTGGCGGCGATCGAGGGCCCCGTCCACGTGCTGTTCAACAACGCCGGTGTCGCGGGCACGCAGCCGGCGCCGGTCGTGTTCAGCGTGAACTACCTGGCGGTCCGGCGGCTGACCCAGGAGCTGGCGGTGCGGATGCCGGCCGGTGCGGCCGTCGTCATCACCTCGTCCATGGCCGGCATCGGCTGGCAGGCGCACAAGGACGAGCTGCTCAAGCTGCTGGCGATCGACGACTGGGACGAGGCCCTGGCCTGGCTTGACGCTCACCCCGACCTGGCTGCCGACCCGTATGCGCTGTCCAAGGAGTGCACCCAGCTCTACACGCACTACGCGGCACGCGGGGCCAGCTGGGCGCGGACGCGGATCAACAGCGCCTGCCCCGGCCCGGTCAGCACGCCGCTGCTGAGTGACTTCCGGGTGACGATGACCGACGAGCTCATCGACTGGTCGGTCCGGCAGGGCAACGGGCGGGCGGCCACGCCGGCCGAGGTCGCGCGGATCCTGGCCTTCCTCGGCTCGGACGCCGCCGGTTACCTCAACGGTGTGAACATCCCGGTGGACGCGGGCCTGCAGGCCGCGCTCATCACCGGCCAGACCGACTGAGGACGCCAGCGCCGGGGCGACCGGTAGCCTAGTATTGACATCGACGTCGACTTTGAAACGTGGACGTCGATGAACCGACGCGCGACAGTGACAGTGATCGGGAAGCGAGGTGGATCGTGACCAGCCCGGAGACCAAGCCATGGATCTTCGACTTCGACAACCACTACTACGAGGCCGAGGACGCCTTCACGAGATACCAGGACCCCTCGCTGCGTAACCGTGGGGTCCGCTGGGCCGAGGTGAACGGCCGGCGGCGCCTGCTCGTGGGCGGCACCCTCAACTCGTACATCGCCAACCCGACGTTCAACCCCGTCGCGAAGCCGGGCGCGCTGTACGACTGGTACCGGGGCAACCCGCGCCAGCAGCAGATCAAGGACGCGTTCGGTGAGCTGGAGCCGCTGCCCGCCGAATACCACGACCGCGCGGCCCGGCTGCGGGTGATGGACGAGCAGGGCCTCGCCGCCATGCTGGTGTTCCCGACCCTCGGTGTCGGCCTCGAGGACGCACTCAAGCGCGACACCGACGCCGCCGGCAAGGTGTTCCAGGCGTTCAACCGGTGGCTGGACGACGACTGGGGCTTCCGCTACGAGAACCGCCTGTTCGCGGTGCCCTACATCCCGCTGCTCGACCCGGTGTTCGCCGCCGAGGAGCTGCGCCGCCTCATCGACGGCGGTGCCCTCGTCGTGAACGTGCGCAACGCCCCGGTGCCGGTGGCCGGCGGCTACCGCTCGCCGTTCGACCCGGTCTACGACCCGTTCTGGGGCCTGGCCGCCGAAGCCGGCGTCGCGGTGGCCACGCACGCCGGCCTGGACGGATACGACGCCCTCGTGCAGATGTGGGAGCCGGGCGGCGAGGAGACCTCGCTGTTCCGCTCGCCGCTGCGCGGCATCGTCACGAAGAGCCGCGCGGTCAGCGACTTCTACGCCGCCGCGGTCTGCCACCGGATCTTCGACCGGTTCCCGGCGCTGCGCTTCGCCAGTGTGGAGAACGGCGCCTCCTGGGTGCCCGAGCTGCTGCACCGCCTCGACGACGCCGCCAACCGCAACCCCGGCTACTTCCGCGACTCCCCGCGGGAGGTGTTCGGCGAGCACGTCTGGATCACCCCCTTCTGGGAGGACGACATCGACACGCTCGTCAAGGACGTCCGGGTCGACCGCCTGCTGCTCGGCTCGGACTGGCCGCACGCCGAGGGCGTCCGCCAGCCCGTG
This sequence comes from Parafrankia sp. EUN1f, assembly GCF_000177675.1. Taxonomy (GTDB): domain Bacteria; phylum Actinomycetota; class Actinomycetes; order Frankiales; family Frankiaceae; genus Parafrankia. Next base: position 107,167 of record NZ_ADGX01000001.1, on the reverse strand, counting down.
GACTTCCTGGCCGAGTCCCTGTCCGGCCTCGGCGAGACGGACGTCCGGCTGGTCGCCCGTGACAACGCCCTGGCGGTCACCGGAATCAAGCTCGACTGATCTCCGCCTGATCCTCCCGGTACGCCCGGGCGTCCGCGGTCAGCTGGCTGATCGCGGACGCACCGTGGCGGCCAGGTCTGCGTGCAGGTCCGCCAGCAGGAGCAGACACTCGTCCGTGGCGTCGAGGACGAGATGATGGTGGGCGTCGGGCACGGTCACGAACGTCGTTCCGGCCGGCAGCGCGGCGCGGGCGTACGCGGCGACCTCGTCGGTGACGATGAGGCTGCGCCCGGCACGTACGAACCACACCGGATTCCGCAGCTGCGCCAGGCTCTCCGTCACCCGGTCGTTGTCGATCAGCGGCAGCCCGCGCTGGTCGAACTTCCAGGTCCAGCCCTGGGCGATCGTGCTCGGGCGCACCGCGTACTCGGCGACCGGGCGGACCACCTCGGCGGACGGCTCCGGCTGCGGCGGGCGCAGCCGGAACCTCGCCGCGGCGACGTCCCGGGTGGGATAACGGATCTCACGCCCCGACGGGAGGGACGCCACCCGAGGAGGCGGCGGCGAGCCGGCTGGCCGCAGCATCGAGTCGAACATGACGATCCCGCCGAACCGGGCCGGATGATCGGCCCCGGCGACCGCGGCGATCCGGCCGCCCATGCTGTGCCCGACCAGCAACGCCTGCCGGGACCCGACCGCGTCGAGCACCGCGATCAGGTCGGCGGTCCACACGTCCACGCCGTAACGGTCGCGGTGCCCGCTGTCGCCGTGCCCACTGAGATCGAACCGGATCACCCGCCAGCGCTCCTCCAACGCCGGCAGCATCCGGTACCACCACCCGTGATGCGCCCGGTAGCCGTGCACCAGCACCAGATCGCGGCTCCCCGACCCGGACACCGCGTAACGGATCGGCGTGCCATCCACCAGCACGGTGTCCGGCAGCGCGAAGTCGGACATCCGCGGTCCCCGCGTGGATGTCTCCCACTCGGCCAGCGCCGCCGGCCTGGCGGCAGCCTCGGTCTCGACCTGGCCCACTGCGCTCCCCACCGTGCGTCTCTCGTACCAGCCAGAACCGGTCAATTCTGGACCGGCCCGGCTCTCCGGTGCGTGCGGATGTGGCCGGCGTAGCAGGGATGGTCGCCCGGCGACGCGAAGGTCGCCGCGCGACGTCAGACCCGGCGCGTCGGGGCGGCCATGCCCAGGATCGTGGTGAGCCGGGTGCGCATCCGCTGTCTGCGCTGCTCGTAGAAGTCCAGGAACGAGGTGAGGTCGAGAGGCAGGCCGTCGAGATCGTTGTCGGCCTGGTACTGCTTGCGCTTCGCGTCGGTCCAGTACTTCTCGGCGAGCCAGTCCGCAGGCAGCTTGGCGCTCTTCTCGATGCCGGGGATCTCGGCGAGCAGCTGCAGGTTCGGCAGCCGGTTCACCGCGTCGATGTACGCGTCGATCTGGTGCGCCGGAATGCCGGCGTCGGCCAGCCGCTTCTTGGTGAACCGCGACTTCGGGAAGATGTGGTCCTGGTGGAACTGCTTGGACAGGTCGAGGCCCGGGTAGAGCAGTGCGAGGGTCGCGAAGGTCCGCTGGCCGCCGTACTTCATTTCCAACAGGTCGTCGACCTCGGTCGGGTCGAAGCTCAGCGACTTTCCCAGGGCCGTCATCCCGCTCTCGATCTCCTCGATCGGGAATCCGTCGGCGCCGTGATCGTCGATCGTCTGTCGGATCCGGGTCAACAGCCCGTCGAGGCCCGAGCCCCAGATACCGCGCTTCAGCAGCGAGCGGATGACCCAGCTTTGTAGCTGCGCGCGGTCGCCGGCCGCCGCCGACGACGTCAGGTAGCTGTCCGTCAGACCGCGGTGCCGCAGGTAGTAGGCAATCGGGATGATGACGCTGTCGGCGGTCAGCGTACGGGCCTCGAAGCCGAAAGTCTGTAGCAGAGTGGCAGCACGCAGGAGCGCGTCCTTCGTCGCCCCCCACTGGCTCTCGACTGTCGCCATCCTCCGCGGGGTGAAGTTGGCGACCTGGAACTTGATGTCTCCGCCCGCACCCATCAGCGCGGTCTTGAGCGCCACGTCCTTGGAGAAGTCGAAGTGCCGGCCACCGCCGCCGTTCAGCTCCTCGACCAGGCCTCGTACCTCCTCCCGGGCATCATGCTCCGTCCACAGGTTGGTGGCCATCGTCAGAAGAAGATCGGAGTGCGACAGCGTCGCGCCGCCGCTGTTCACCCGGATGAAGATGTCGACGACCTTGTCGGCGTCCTGGGAGTCCTCCAGGTAGTAGTTGATCGGCTTCGCCTCTCGGAGGGCGTGGTATAGGGCGAACAGGCGCTGGAACGGGCCCTTGCCATGACCGAGGATGTCTCGCCGCTCGAGCTCGTCCATCACGGCCGGCCCGCCATCGGAAAGCATGAGCGCGCCGCTGACCGGGAACCAGCGGTCCGGAGCGCCGGCGGTTGGCTTCGCCTCCTCCTTGGTGAGGAACCGCAGGTTGTACTGCAGGTCGGACTCGTCGCTGTCCGGGCTCTCGAGCAGGTCGAGGTACAGCACCTTCTTCGGGAAGGCGTTCGGGTTGTTCGCCGCCATGTACTTCTTCTTTTCGGCGTGCGTGCCGTAGAAAGCGATGTTGAGCGCGGTCAGCCGCTGCTGGCCGTCGAGTATGGCGGTGACGCCGTGGCCGGCCGGGACCGACGCCTTGCTCGCATATGGATGATCACGCTCGTGGTAGTACGTGAGGAAGTCGTAGAAGGTATAGCTCTGTGCTTCCTGGGGCTCGATCGCCCAGAACAGGAAAGAGCCGATCGGGTAGCGGCGCATCAGGCTGTCCACCAGGCGCACGATCTGGCTGGTGTCCCAGACGAACTCCCGCTGGATCGCTGGAAGCAGGTAGTTCTTCTTGTGGATCCCAGCCAGGACCTCGGCCACGGTCACTGGAGTGCAGAAGGCCATGCGGGTAACGCTCCCTGGTTTGGTGCGTGCGGGGACTGGGCGTGATGACCTGGATGATCCCCCGCCATCGAACATGACTATGCCGCGTCACCGAACAGGGCTGCGGGTGTTGTGTGTAAAGGGTTGCCCGCCGAGCCCGCCTCGTGAGCCTCCATTGATTTTTGTGGCCGAGGGCTTCTCGGTCGCGACCGGCGCGGACATGCCGGTGCCGGATGACTCTCGCCGCTGCCCAACGAACGCCGTTGGGGTCCGGAGGCCTTCGGCGCAGGGTATGGAGCGCGTCGGGCTGGCCAGGCGGTTGTGCGCACTGGCGAGCGGGTGTTTGCCCGGGTGCGGGGGGCGGTTCGGCGCAACCGCCCCCCGCACCCGTCGCGGACCGTCACGGTCGGGCCCGCCGTCACCACGGGCAGGGTCGGGGTTGAGCCTGGGTTGCGGGAACTGTCGGTGGTCGGTGTGACCATGCACGGGTCCGACTGGTCGACGGCACCCCTGGCCCGGTGATTCTCATGATCAAAACTGCTGATGTTCCTCCTGACGACACCCCCACCGCCGCTGCCGCCGCTGCGGCTGCGGACGCTGCTGGTTTCTCGGTGGATCCCGACGCCGTCCCGGTCGCCGAGCTGGAGACCGCGATCTGCCAGTGGGCGGGCCGGATCGCCGCGGCGACCTGCACCTGGCTATGCGCACGATCATGCCCGCCATTTATGGGCCCACAGCGTCGTACACTCCGCACATGTCCGGTGACGTCCCGGTCGCGGTCTACGTCCGGATCTCCTATGACCGGTACGGCAAGCGGCACGGGGTCAGTGACCAGACCTCGGACGTCATCGACCTCATCGAGCGGACCCCCGGCCTGGTGTTGGGTGAGGTCTACGAGGACAACGACATCTCCGCGTTCAACAAGGATGCTGAGCGCCCGGAGTACAACCGGCTGATCCGGGACATCCGGGCGGGCAGGTGGACGGCTGTGGGCTGTGTCCGGGGCAGCCGTCTCGTCCGCCAGCGTCTGCAGCGGGCCGAGTTCATCGACCTGATGGAGGCGGTGCACGGCAAGGTCTACACGACCGACGGGACGGTCTACGACTTCGCCAGTGAGGTCGGTCGGGGGCAGTTCGACTCCGATGGGGTGAAGGACACCAACGAGTCGGAGAAGATCTCCGCGCGGGTGACCCGCGCGCACGTCCGGATGGCGGACCAGGGCCGGTTCCCCGGCGGGAAGCGGCCCTACGGTTACCAGCGCAAGCGCGAGATCATCGGCGATGAGATCGTCGTGACCTGGCTGATCCAGCCGGACGAAGCCGAGATCCTGCGGGAAGTGGCCCGCCGGGTGATGCGCGGCGAATCGGTGCACGCGATCGCGATGGACCTCAACCGGCGCGGCGTGCCGACCGCGCAAGGTCGGAAGTGGTGGGACGGCCCGGTGCTGGGGCGGATGCTCGTCAAGCCGGGCATCGCCGGGCTGCGCAGCTTCAAGGGCTACGACAACATCGTGGCCCCGGGCGACTGGGAGCCGATCCTGCCGGTGGAGGAGTGGCAGGCGCTGAAGGCCACCATCGAGGAGCGGGCGGCCCGCCGGATCGTGCCCGGCAACGAGGTGAAGCAGCTCCTCGCCGGGTTCATGGTCTGCGCGACCTGCGGAACCCGGATGCGCAGCACCGTCAGCAGCCGGCGGCCGGATGCGTTCCGTTGCTCGGTGATCGGCGACTCGTGCGCGACGAAGGTTCACGTACCGGCACGGCCGGTCGAAGACCTTCTGACCGACCTGATCGGACGCCGGTTGCGGGCGTACGCCGAGTACACGGCCGAGGAGGGTCCGTCGACCAGCGCGGCGAAGCTCGCGGAGCTGGGGTCGCGGATGGACCGGTTGGCCGGGATGTGGGCGCGCGGGGAGCTGTCGGATGAGGCGTACGGCAGCGCGCACCGCGCCGCGGAGACGGAACGCAACGATCTGCGGCGCCAAGCCGAGCAGGAGGCCCTGCGACGGGTCGTCCTGCCCGGCCCGGACGCGATCGCCGCGTGGGAGTCGGGTGAGCTGATGCGGCGCCGGTCGATCCTCACGCTGCTGGTCGACCGGATCGAGGTCGCACCGACCGGTTGGGGCCGCAAGCCGTTCGACCCCAACCGGGTGACGGTGCACTGGCGGCAGCACGAGACCGACGCTGCCGGTCAGGATTAGTTGTCGCCGGGCGGGTCGTGCAGGATGCGCGCGATCCGGGCCCGCACCGGCGCGGGTAAGGCCGGTGCACGGGCGAGTGTCTCGGTGAGCCATCGTTCCCGGACGTCGTCCGTGCCGGGGGTGGGCGCCGGGTCGGGTGTCCGTTGAGTGGGGATCGCGGTCGTGGCAGCCGCGCCGGTGACGGCGCGGCTGTTGCGTTTCCGGGTACGGGTCCGTCGTGTCGTGCGTGTGCAGGCGAGGTCGGGCGACGCGACCGTGGTGGCCTCCAGAACGGCGAAACGGGGCAGACACGCCACCGCCCGCCGGGCAGGTGCTGCCGGGCGGCGGGTCCAGAACCGGAGAACGCCGATCAACCCTGACCGACAGCATCTCCTACTTGTTACAACGCTTGATGACCTTGAATTAATCCCATTTCCGGGCGTGGAGTCCGGCCGTCGGCGGACCCGGGGCTATCCGTCCGCCGTGCGGCGCGGCCCGGTGAGTGTCAGGCGATGTTTGAACTGGCCTGCAGGGGCGCTGTGAGCCGGGTTCAGTCGTTCGTGTTGTCGGTGTCGGGATGGGGCCCCGTCATCCGGTCTGGCCTCTCCGCCGGAGTCCGGTCATCCGGTCTGGGCTCTCCGCCGAGGAACCACGCGACTGGAGCGTCGCTGGCTGGAGCGTCACTGGCTGGAGCGGCGGCGCGCCGCACACCTCCAGGCCGCCCTGGCGACGCTGGCAGGGCAGGTTCGGCGGAGCCCATTACGAACGTGCCGATGACGGTCACGCCGTCCTGCTCGTAGACCGGGATCAGGGTGCGCTCTCCGGCCGCACGCCGTGCCGCGGCCTTCTTGTTCCATTCGGCGAATTCGGCGGGGGGCAGATAGGTACCGCGCGCAGCTTCCATTTCGGTCCGCCTGATGTAGCCGCGCTTCCCGTCCCTGAGCCCCGCCGAGATCAGGTCCGGCCAGTCGCTTTGAGGCAGGCCGAGCTTCACGGCCGGCACTGCCGAGCCGTAGGTCTCTCCGGCCGCATTGGTCGGCCAGACTGGTCGTGACTCATCATCGGGCATCGCGCCATTGTCTACGCCCATCCCGCCGACGCTGTGCGCCGCCCCCGACGCCAGGCCCGGGTCGCCGTGATCAGTTGGAACGGAAACTTGACGGGCCACCCTAGGCCCCGGATGACGTAAGGCCAGCGACAGGCCATCACCACTGACGCAAGACCAGATACGGCGACGCTTGACGCAGTGAGGTAGCGCGCTGGCCGGCACGGGTAGCGGTGGCGCTACCCGTGGCGCTACCGGTCGGACCGGGTCTGACCTGCGGACATTGGTGAAGGTAGCGGGTAGCGGCCGGAACCGCCGACCGGCCGCGATCGGCTGTAGATGGGGGTGCGCCGGGCGGCATTGCCGCTACCGCTACCACCGGCGGCCCGCCCGACCGATGGTCGCGCCCATCGACGACTTCGGCAATCAATCACTCTAAGCGACTATCGCAAGCGGGAGGGTTGGACCGGCCTGCCGCACGCGGCCCGGCACGAGGAGGGGTCGGACACTCGTTTCGGCGGCTTTTCGCCGTTTCGACGAGGCACCCGCTAACACGCTAAGTCCCAGCTCAGAAGCACTATGGCCCGCTAACGGTGGTGCTAACAGTTAGCACCCCTGCCGCTAACAGCTCGTGCTCCCGACGAGGTGCCGACCATTACGATTAGTAATCGGAATGGTCGCGCGCACCGCGGCCAAGAACCGGTCCGCCGCTACCCACTGATGCTCCTATGGATGTCAAGCGCACATGAGCGTGTCCGACCTTGATCAGCTGGCGGTCCATGGTCCATCGGTGGCGCGGCTCTGATACCGATAGATGCTGACGCGCCCCAGCAGGGCGCCGGCGAGGCACAGGACGCCGCCGGCAGTGCTGCACACGAAGATCACGTCAAGGGAAGCGCCAGCCAGGCGCGGGACCGTGTCGACGGGCGCTGCGGCGTAGATCAGCAGCACGCCCCAGCCCACCGGGCGCACCGGCCCTATCCTGGCGCGCAGGCGGCGTGGCGCCCGGTCGGCGGTCAGGGCCAGTCCTGCGGGTAGCAGGGTGACAGAGAAGGAGGCCAGCATGATCCAGTGCCACATCACGACGCGAGACCTCCCCTGGAACGCGGCGCCGGCCGTGATCTGATCCGGCCCCCGATCGGCAGCAGCGGTCCTCCTCCGTCAAGGTTCCCAGAAAGGTCACGCAGCCGCAGAAAGATCGTTCGATAGGGCAGTGGCGGTGAGGATCGTGTAGATCTCCCGGGCGACGTAGCGTTTGAGGCAGCGGATGATCTCTTTCTTGGTCTTGCCTTCGGCGGTGCGGCGCTGGGAGTAGGCCTGGGTGGCCGGGCCCAACGCAGCCGGCAGAGCACGACCCGGTAGAGCGCGGCGTTGGCCTGGCGGTCCCCGCCGCGGTTGAGCCGGTAGCGGTGCGTCCGCCCGGACGAGGCAGGCAGCGGAGCGACACCGCAGAGCATCGCGAACGCCGCCTCGGAACGCAGCCGGTCGGGGTTGTCACCCGCGCTGACGAGAAGCTGGCCAGCGCAGTCGGCACCGACACCGTTCACGGCGAGCAGCTTCGGGGCGACCACGGCGACAAGCCGGCCGATGACCTTGTCCAGGTCGACGATCTCATCGGACAGGTGCCGCACGCGGCAGGCGAGGCTGCGCAGCGCCAGGCGGACCGCCACCGCCGGATCCCCCGCCTGGGCGGCGGAAACCTCGACCTCGGCGCACACGGCGACCAGCCGGGCCGTGGTCAGCCCGGACAGTGCGGCGCGGACCGGTTCCGGTGCGGTCACGATCAGCGCCTTCATCTGCCTGACCACGTCCGCACGGTGGCTGACCGCCCCACGGCGGGCGACCCGCAACGCGCGTACCGCCTCGACCCTCCCGTCACGATCCTTCGGGACCCCGGTACGTCGCCCCGCCAGCACCGCGCGGGCAGCGGCGTCCGCGTCGACCGGGTCGGACTTGCCCTGCCAGCGCCGCGTCTTGCGATCGGGACGATCGATCTCGACCACCGTGACACCCGCCCCGGTCAGATACCGGGTCAGGTTCGCACCGTAGGAACCGGTCCCCTCGACCCCGACCTTCACCACAGTCCCGAAGCCGCACATCCACTCCAGCAGCTGGCCGTAGCCAGCCGCTGTCGCCGGGAACTGCGCCGAGCCAAGCTGGCGCCCGGCCGTGTCGAGCACCGCCGCCGTGTGGGTGTCCCGGTGGGTGTCCACACCACCGACGACGTCGACTGCCTGCCGCTGCTGTGCCATCGTGACGACAGCCGTCCCTTCACCTCGATCGACGGGGTGCGGCACGCACCAGCCGGGCGGCGGACAAGACAGTGACGGGGCCTCTGGCCAGGCTCCTATAAGGTCACCCGCCCGTCCGGTGAGCGCACACGAGCCCCGCACCGACACAGCCGGCAGATCGATCGAAGGACACCCTGGTCAATCACGTGAAGGGCCAGACCGGCCGGCGCGGGGCTCACCCACATCCTCACTATCACGTGATGACCGTGGCAACCATGCGTGACCGGTACGGACATCCACGGGGACCACGGCCCGCGAACACACCGAGACCGTCCCCAGATCCACCGCAAGGCCACCCCGCCGGCTACCGTCGGTGATCGACCGCGCGGCGAACGTCCGATCGCCGACGGTTTGCAGTCGGACGTGGGGCGGGGTCTCAAGGCTGGTTTTGCCCGGTTTTCGCGATCCGCCAGCTTGGCCGCTTACACGAAAACACCCAGTTCAGCGCCAGTTTCGCCCGCTTTACAGGGGTGCTTACGCAAGCAGCCGTGCCGCTTGCAGCAAGCACCACCGACCCGCGCCCAACGCAGCCTTATTCGTCACTGTCCGCCGGCTCTCCGGGGACCGGAGGGGCCGCCGGGCGACAACCGACGGTCGGATCTCAGGCCACAGATCACGTGCCATCGTCAGGGGCAGGCCGACGCCGGGCGATCCACTCCTGAACGTCCGACGCGCGCCACAGCCGGAAGTGCCGGACCGTCTGCACCGGCACCGGGAAGTCCGGCCGGTGCGAGAGCTGACGCGCCCGCTCTGTCGTGACCCCAAGCTCCTTGGCGATGTCGCCGGTCGTCCACAGCGATTCGTCGGTCACGGCCGCGATGGTATAGCCCAACCCCAAACAGCCACCTACCATTGGGGTTGCCCTACCCCAAGAGGTCCACGCAGCGGTCCGAGGTCAGTGCTGGCACACCGTCCCCGGACCTGGACCACACCCCTGCCACCGACAGGAGACGTGACCCTGTGCCCAGTATTCAGCCCCCCGACCACGGCCCCTGGCGCAACCCGTTCGACGGCCAACGCTTCGTCTCCGTCCGCCGCACCGACCGGGGACTCTACGGACTCACCCTCACCCCCGGCGCCGACCTCCACGACCTCATCGACGTCACCGCAACCCTGCCCCGCGTCGTCTACCTCGACCACCGACCCGCAGAACCCACCGACCCGACCGTCATCCTGACCTTCGGCCCCATCCCCACACCCGCCCGGCGCCCGACCTACCCCGACACCGACGGCCCCGTCGGCTGGACACCCACCGTCGACACCACCACCGACCCCCCGACGCTGGCCGAGGCCGACTTCCGCACCATCCTCGACGCCCGCATCTACCGCCTGTACGGACGCCACCTCAACGACATCACCCACCCCACTTCATAGATCGTTCAGCGAAAAGGAAGGGGCGCCCCCAGGCGCCCCTTTTTCGCATTTCCTGGACATTCTGCGAGCCAGCCGCTAGGACGCCGGAGATCAGATACAGCCCCAATCGGCCACTAGGTGAACCGCTAGATCTAGCACACTTCCCGGCATACCTAGAATAGTAACCACGGCGAAATTTTGAGCACCTAGAAAGTGGGTCGAGGAATCTGCATGTGTCCACGGATCACGAAAAACGAGGGAGGATGTATCGGATTGTCGCCCCGTCAAATTTTACTCTGAAACACTTATTCCATAGACGTGGCGACTAATTTCCTCCAAACTTCCAACCATCCTCAATTCATCTTCGCTCCCATGGTGAAATCGTCTCTCAATGACCGCGAATGGCCTTCCACTCACCTGATCGGCGTCGATCAGGAACACCATATTAGATGGAAGTGCAAATACGAATAGCCCGCCAGAGAACTCCGATAGCCAGAAGTCCCAGACTGCGCTACCAATCGACCATGTCGCCACCCATATCGCTGTCGCCGTTAGCCGACAATCGACAAAATCAATCTTTCCGTAGGTCGCGTCCATCCCCTCGAATGTGATATTTCCACCGTCAAGCGTCGCCCCAGAGAAGTCCAAAAAGCTCGGAGGGTGGTCTAGGGATAGGTACCTTACCGTGCGCCGCTCTTCATTGGTCTTTCCGTCGAGATTGCGGAGCCAGGTCGGAATGATGAGGTTGTCATCGGCGTCGCCGCTTGTAGAAAATTTTGCGTCGTCGAAGCTGATCCAACCGTCGCTCAAGACTGCGCCGGATAGGTCGATGAGACCGTCCCCGACCCTCATCCTTTCGAAGCTAAGCTTGCCCCCGTCGATTCGCATTGAACCAAGATTAATTCGACCGTCCGGCAGGGTAGCCTTACTAAAGCTGACAATAGAATTCGTACTCCTGGTCGAGCTGAAATCAATTGGGGATGGACGTCGATCCGAATGAATTCCAATGCGGCTCGACTCAACCTCCATGTTTCGGAACGTGCACAGCCCTCCGTCGAACTTCGAGTCCTTGAAAGATATACTGGATTCGTGTGGCGGCATCCTGGCAGTCCGGTCCCACAAAATACTTGTGCGATCGAAGTTTAACCACCCTCCATTCAGGCTCATCTTCTCAAATTTCAGTGCGCTCCTACCGAAGATATTTGCATTGCCGAAGTCAATAACTCCATCCGATAGCACGCTACTTGCGTACGCATTGACGATGGAATCGATAAATATTGTTCCTGTGAATGAGAGTTTCCCGCTTTCCACCCTCAGTCCGGAGAGGTCGACGGTGGCATTGCGAAACTCTGCACCATCCAGGGAAAAGCCCGGTTTCGACACGATAGAGTTGGCTAGAGAGAGCGACCCTTCCGTTATCTCAATCCCCGCCAAGGATCCATCACAAAGATTGGCGTCCGACAGATCGAAGGACAGATTCCGCCAGGATATGGGAGATTCCGGCGAAAGATGACTACGAATCACAGAGTACACGGCGAACCGCACCTGACGTTCCGCCCTGTCTAGGTCGGTTAGACTATAGGGCAACCTCAGATATGCGCACAGAACATCCACACATGACTGCCTCTGGTCCTCCCATTCGTCGGCCAAAGTAGCCATTGCGTAAACTCCGGCAAGTCGAGTGGCTGCCGCCTCCTGGTTACCGAGAAGTGTCGACGCAGTCGAGAATCTTTCGCTCAGCAAGCGAATCTGATCCCGATGCCCTGCCATTGCTGAGAGGTGGTGCGCCGCTTCGTCAACTCGCTGACGACGATAGGCAACAACCAAGGCTATGACGGCGCCAAGGCCGGCCGTTACGGTCAATGCGAATTTAGCGAGTTCCAACGCCTCGGTAGAATCCACATTATTGTTTGAATCGAGTCGCTCTAAGAACGTCCAACCAAAATAGCCGACTGCACCGGTGACGATGATTCCGCAAACAATGGAGCCCACGACTACTGAGAGCAGGGACCGGCGGGGGAGATCCTCTTGCGGCGATCTCTCAATCTGGGTCAAGGTGCCTCCGATCAGAGCACGAAGCCCGTCACTGCAACACCGAAGTAACCGGCTTAGGCGGTGGTTCTGACGCTAACGGTAGTAGGATTCTACCGCCAAGGAGTGACAGTCACTGCGGGCGGTGCCTGATCTAGGGCCAAGCCGTCGATCCCGTCTACGTTCGGTCGCCCCCAGAGTACGTATTTACACGTGCGATCCGCTTAGACTCGCTTCCCGTCAAGGTCGCGATAGGCGGTGTCGAAATCGTTATTCATCGGTTCACAACCGCCGACCTTCGTGAAGATTGTCCACGCGATGAGTTCGCATGTTTCGCGGGTGATGCGGCGCGTGATCCGCTGTGTCCGGTCTTCCACTTCGAGGGGGAGAATGACGTTGGGGTCTTGCAGTTTCTCGTGCGCCCAAATGTGGGCTTCGTTCCAGGTGGCGAAGATGGCGACCTGGACACCGTAGCCGATTAGGACGGCGTAGGGACGAATGCGTTGGGCTATAGCTTCGCCGAACGTCCTTCCTCCCGGCCGGTGATCTTTGCTAGCTGGTCTTTGATCCACCTGACTTCCTCCGTAGCGTTTTCGGTTCTCTCCATCAGCGCGGCGTATTCGAGGGGTTCGGTGGGCAGGCGGCCTCGGTAGCCGATGAGCTTGCTTTCCAGTTCCTCCATCGCGGTCACGGCGACGTCACCCTGCAAGTTTAGGAGTCTCAGCGGGAGATCGGCGCCGAGGTTCGGTGTGCCCGAACGGCCACCGCTTATCTGTTCCACTGTTTGCCCTTTCTTTCGCCCGGGGTATCGCGTGGAGCGGCACCCGAGGCCGAGGAGCGCACCGCCGATGCTGGTGTGCGGCCTTCTCGACCCGGCCCCGGGGCCTGACGCAAGCGTGGGATCGACGACTCGTGATCACTAGAACAGGTGCGCATGACGGGCATGCGCCGGGCGCATATGCGACCGACCGTGGTGGATAGACTACGCAGGCAAGATCCGGGCCTGGGAGGTCACGAAGGGGCGCCCTTGCGATGAGCGACCACGACGGCGATTCTCGCTACTGTCGGTGTGGAACCCGCCTGGCCCGTGACAACGACCGGGGATCATGCGGGCCATGTCAGCGTCAGGCGCGCAACCTCGGCACTGGCGCACCGGAGGTACCGGCCGGATTCTGGGACGCGTCCGATCAACTCCGGGACGCCCTCGATGAACGCCACCTAGGCCGGGTGATCACGGCCTACCGTAACCATCCCCACCACCCGGTTGCCCTGTCACAGGAGACGGTCGCCGGATGGATGGGCATCACGCAGACGCGGCTCAGCAGAATCGAATCGGGCGATCCGATCACCGATCTCACGAAGCTCATCCGATGGGCCGAAGCCCTGCGGATCCCAGAGGACCTGCTGTGGTTCAAGCTGCCACGACCACACGCCGGTAAGCCGTCCCGGACCGGTCCCGAACCCAGACCATCGGCCCCGCCGGAGTATCCCGGCGTCGCCGAAGCGCCGGGCGAGAGTAGTGCGACTCCGCCGGTTGATCAGTACCGGGTCATCGCCGATGTAGGGGAGGTGGTCATCGTGGCCATCGACCGGCGCACGTTCCTTGCGGGAAGCGGTGCGGGATTCCTGGTTGGGGGCAAGGTCATGCCCCTGGCGTCGTATCAGCAGGTCGCGCCCGAGGCCATCGAGCACCTGGCCGCGCAGCTTGACGGCTACTACCGTGCCGACGCTGCTCTCGGCCCGCACACCGTGATTCCGTCGGTGCTCGTGCAGCAGGAGCTGATCCGGCAGTTCCTGCGAGTCGCCCGGGGACCTGAACGGCAGGCCCTGCTGCGTACCAGCGTCGCCTACGCGGGTCTGACGACCTGGCTGTACCAGGACGCCGGAGACCTGGCGACCGCGTCGCAGTGGGCGAATCAGGCGCTCGAACTCGCGCACCGGGTGGGAGACACCCAGCTCGTGAGACACGCGCTGACCAACAAGGCGATGATCTGCACCGACCAGCAGGACGGGCCGGGCGCCCTCGACCTCACCAGCGCCGCACTGGCGGACGAGGACAGTCTCTGCGCGAAGGTCCGGGTCCAGGCGATGCAGCAGACCGCCCACGGCTACGCCCTCATCGGCGACCGGCGCGGCGCTGACTACGCCCTGGACAAGGCCGCCGCGCTGCTCTCCCGCGTCGATGACGACTACCCGTGGTTCAACGCCTGCCGACGCACCCCCGGCTACATCGAGGTCCAGCGGGCCACCTGCTACAACCGTCTCGGCCTTGGCCGCGAAGCCCTGCCCCTGTGGGAGCAGGTCATCTCGACCCTGCCCGCTACGGCCCGCCGAGACAACAGTGTGTACCGGGCACGGCAGGCCACCGCCGGGAATCCGGACGCCGCCGCGGACGCTGTGACGCACGCCGCCACCGTCGCCCGGGAGACGAGTTCGGCGCGGCTACGGCAGGAACTCCACGGAGTTTGGCGCCACCTCACGCCGTGGCATGACCATGAGACCGGACGACAGGTCAAAGCTCTGCTGACGACGCTGTAGGAAGGGAAACGAGCATGGGACTACGCGACCCGCTACCGGCCGACGAGGTCACCCGACGTCTCGCCGCGTTGGACGGATGGGTGAAGGCCACCGACCGCGAAGAGATCCACAAGACGTTCCCCGTGGAGTACTACGCCGCGATCGAAGCTCTCGGCGCCGTCGCCGAGTCCGCGAAGGAACTGGAGCACCACCCCGACGTCGAACTGCACTGGGGAGAGCTGACGTTCAGCCTCACCACCTACAGCGCCGGGCAGCGGATCACCGAACTCGACTTCCGGCTGGTCGACCGCATCGAAAGCGTCCTGGCCGGCTACGTCCAGACCGACGCGGCCGGATAGCCGGAGCACGCCGACCGGCGGACGGGCCGCGTGACCTGCGTAAACGGACCGTCCGCCGCCGTCCGGTCAATACCGCAACGAATGCGGCCATGATCGCGTAGACTGCTGGCTCGGTCTGCTCGCCGCGTTCGACCGCCGTTGCGGCCCCGGCTGCGACCACACCCGCTGGCTGAACATCCACCACCTCACCGGATGGGCCAACGGCGGCCACACCGACCTGGACAACCTCACCCTCGTCTGCGGCACCCGCCACCGCCACCTCCACAACGAGGAGATCGTGCTCCGCAGAACCAGCAACGGAACGATCGTCGCGCTGCTCCCCGACGGCCGGACCCTCCTGCCCGCGCCCCCGGTGACCCCCGGGGAACACCCAACCGCCGCACTCGCCGACACATCCGGGCATGTCACCCCGGACGCCATCACCACCCGCAACGGCGGCCGACTCAACCTCGGCGAATCCCTCTTCGTACTCCTCCAGGACCACCCCGCCGCGTAGGGGCAGCGCGTTGCGAGGGGCGGGTCGGCCCGCTATGGTCAGGAACATTCGGATCGACGTCGATGTCGACATTGATGTCGGGGCCATATTCCTCAAGGGAGCAGCCATGTCCGTCGACGTCGACCGGCGCGGTCCGGTCATGGTGGTCACCATCAACCGGCCAGAGGCGGCCAACGCGCTGGACGCGCCGACCATGTCGGGGCTCGGCCACGCGTTCGAGCAGGCGGAGAAGGACGATGAGGTGCGTGCCGTCGTCCTGACCGGTGCGGGTGAGCGGGTCTTCTGCGCGGGCATGGACCTGAAGGCGTTCCTGTCGGGCACCGTCGCCGACATCGACGGCCCCGGGATCGGCATCTTCACCCGGCGGCTGTTCCCGAAGCCGATCATCGGGGCCATCAACGGAACGGCCGTCGGTGGCGGCTTCGAGCTGGCGCTGGCCTGTGATCTGCTGGTGGCCGCCGAGACGGCCCGCTTCGGCCTGCCCGAGGTCAAGCGCGGCCTCATCGCCGCGGGTGGCGGCACCCGGCTGCCCCAGCGGATCCCGCTGCCGCTGGCCCTGGAGCTGGGGCTGACCGGTGCGCCGGTCAGCGCGGCCAGGCTGGGGGAGATGGGCCTGGTCAACAGGGTCGTGCCGGTCGCCGAGGTACTGCCTGTCGCGCTGGAGCTGGCGGATCAGATCGCCGCGAACGGGCCGCTGGCGGTGCGGGTCACCAAGGCGATGATGGTCGGCGAGCTGACCGCCGCCGACTGGGACGGGATCGCGGCGACCGTCGCGCCGGTGTTCGGCAGCGAGGACGCGAAGGAGGGGGCTCGCGCCTTCGCCGAGAAGCGCCCGCCGAACTGGGTCGGCCGCTGAGCCACGGCGCTGCGTCCACCTGCCTGGTCCACCTGCCTGCCTGTCTGTCACGAGGAGGAGTCGCCGTGTCCGATCCGCGTTGGGTGACCAGGCCGGTTCCCGGCCAGCTGGCGGATCAGTGGCGACGCCGGGGCCTGTGGGACGACACGCCGATGGGCATGAAGATCGACGCGGCGCTGCGGGCCCACGCCGAGCAGACCGTCCGCATCCACTCCCAGGAACGGCCGTGGGCGGGGACGTTCGGTGACCTGCGGGCACAGGCGCTGGCCCTGGCGGGCGGGCTGTCGGCGCGCGGGGTGCGGGAGGGGGACGCGGTCGCGTTCCAGCTTCCGAACTGGGTCGAGGCCGCGGCGGCGTTCTACGCGAGCACCTTCCTCGGTGCGGTGGTCGTGCCGATCGTGCACTTCTACGGCCCGAAGGAGGTCGGCTACATCCTGCGCCGGACGGAGGTCACGGCGTTCGTCACGGCCGCGGGCTTCGGTCGCCGCGACTACCTGGACGACCTCGAGAGCGTCTGCGCCACCGCGCCTTCGTTGAAGGTCGTCGGCGTGGTCGGAGCCGGTGACCGGCGGCTGCCTGCCGGCGCGGTCACGTTCGAAAAGCTCACCGGCGGGCCTGAGCTGGCCGAACCGGCCGCGCCCGACGCCGACGCGCCGGTGCTGGTCGCGTACACGTCGGGCACGACGGCCGACCCGAAGGGCGTCATCCACTCCCACAACACCCTGGGAGCGGAGGCGCGCCAGCTCGGCGCGATGGGCGCCAACGGCGGGCTGCCGTCGCTGACCGGCACACCCGTCGGCCATTTCATGGGGATGATCGGTGCGCTGCTCATCCCGGTCCTGCGGGGCGACTCCGTCGACCTGATCGACGTCTGGGATCCGGCCCGGGTTCTCTCGACGATGCTCGAGTACGGGCTGACGGCCGGCTCGGGGGCGACCTACTTCCTCACCAGCCTGCTCGACCACCCGGATCTGACCGAGGAGCATCTGCGCTACCTGCGGTTCGCCGGGCTCGGCGGCGCGGCGGTGCCCGTCGCCGTCACGGAGAAGGCGAAGGCCGCCGGGGTCTCCGTCGTGCGCATGTACGGATCGACGGAGCATCCGTCGATCACCGGGTCGCGCCACGAGCACGACGAGCGGCTGCGCCTGCGCACCGACGGTGCTCCCCTCGACGGCGTCGAACTGAAGCTGCTGGACGACGAGGGCAAGCCGGTCGCCGTCGGCCAGCCCGGCGAGATCTGGAGCCGGGGCCCGGACTGCTGCATCGGCTACACCGACCCGGCGCTCACCCGCGCGACCTTCGACGCCGACGGCTGGTACCGCACGGAGGACATCGGCGTTCTCGACGCCGACGGCGCGCTGACGATCACCGACCGCAAGAAGGACATCATCATCCGCGGCGGTGAGAACATCAGCGCCGCGGAGGTCGAGGAGCTGCTGCTCAAGACCATGCCCGAGGTTTTGGAGGCGGCCGTGGTGGCGGTACCCGACACCCGCCTCGGGGAGAAGCCGTGCGCGCTGCTGCGCCTGGCACCGGGATCGGCAGTGCGGGGCGTCGACGACATCCGCGCGCTGCTGCTCGCGGCGGGACTTGGCCGCCAGAAGCTCCCCGAGTACGTCGAGGTCGTCGTGGACTTCCCCCGCACCTCCACCGGAAAGATCATCAAGGCGCAGATCAGACGGCAGATCGCGCCGCGTTACACCGGCTAGGCCCTGCCCGCGCGCACGTCCCCCGGCCGCGGGCCGGGGGACGCCTGGCTGCCCAGGCTCGTGGGCCGCCTATGCTCGCGGCAGGCCGAGGAGCTGGCGGCCGATCAGGCCGCGCATGATCTCCGAGGCGCCGCCGGAGATCGTCAGGGCCCGGCCCCAGAGGAAGTTGTGGTACCAGCGGTCGGCGACCGCCGCCCCGGCCTCGTCGATGGCGACCGACGAGGTGATGATCCCCATCGCGATCTCCGTCAGGGCGACGTTGGTCTCCGTGTAGGCGAGCTTGGCGACGGGGCCGTCGCTGGGATGTTCGTCGTCGATCAGGATGCGCTCCACGGTGTCGCGCACGATGAGCTTCACCTCCTCGACGCGGGCGAGCGCCTCGGCGAGGGTGGCCTGGGTGTCCTCATGCTCCAGCGCGGCGGTGCCGTCGGGGAGCCGGGCGGCGCGTGCCAGCGCGACCAGGTCGTCGAACATGCGCTCGAGTTGAAGGGAGTTCGCGCCGACGAAGGCGCGTTCGGACGCCAGCCCCGACGTGACGACCTTCCAGCCGCCGTTCACCTCGCCGAGCACGTGCTCGGGCCCGAGGCGGACACCGTCCAGGAAGACCTCGCAGAACTCGGCGTAACCGGTCATCTCGCGAATCGGCCGGATCTCGATGCCGGGCAGGTCCATCGGGATGACGAACGCGGTGATGCCGGCGTGCCGGTTCACGGACGGGTCGGTGCGGGCCAGCAGCATGCCCATGTCGGCCCACTGGGCGTCGGTGCTCCAGATCTTCTGACCCGTCACGGTGAACCCGTCCCCGTCCCCGTCCCCGTCCCCGGCCCCGGCTCCGTCCGGCTCCGCGCGGGTGCGCAGGGAGGCGAGGTCGCTGCCGACATCCGGCTCGCTGAACAACTGGCACCAGACGTGCTCGCCGCCGCGGATGCGCGGGAGCAGCTGGGCCTTCTGCTCGTCGGAGCCGAACTCGATGATGGCGTGGCTGGCCAGCATCACCTGATCGAGCGGCCGGTAGACGTCGCCGCGGATGAGCTCCTCCATCAGCACCAGGTCGTGCTGGGGGAGATGGTCCGCGCGGCCACCCCACTGCACCGGCCAGCCGGCGCCGAGGAAGCCAGCCTCGTACAGGGCGCGTAGCCATCTCCGGATCGCCCGCTCCTCGTCGGCGTCCGCGGGGACCCGCACCCCCTCGCCCCGCATCGGCACGCCGTGCTCGGCGATGAAGGCACGGACCCGGGCGCGGTACTCCTCGAGGTCAGTGCGCATCGGTCCATCCTTCGGTGTCGGCGAGCGAGCGCGCGGCCGCTCGCGGGTTCGCGGCGAGGCGGGCGTCCTGATGCACCCGGCGCTGGTAGAGGTGCAGGCCGTACTCCCAGGTGAAGCCGATGGCGCCGGTCAGCTGGAGCAGGTCGTGCAGGATGTGCCCGGCGCCCGAGCTGACGCTCAGCGAGGCGAGGGCGACGGCCCGCCGGACCCGCTGAGCCTGCGCCAGTGCCTGCTCCTGCGACCGCGGCTCGGCGTCGAACTGCCGGGCCGCCTCATGGACGAGCAGCGCCATGCCGCGGACACGCACAGCATGGTCGGCGAGCCGGTGCTGGACGGCCTGGAACCCGCCGATCGGCCGGCCGAAGGCCTGGCGCTGGCCGGTGTAGGCGACGGTGTGGTCCAGCGCCCGCTGGGTGCCGCCGATCGCGTCGGCGGCGAGGAGAAGCTCGTACAGCGCGTCGGCGTGAACCGGTGCCGCGATGCGCTGCCCGCGGCCGGCGGTCACCGTGACATCCGCGCAGGTCCTGGTGATGTCGAAACCGTGCCGGGACGGTTCGCCGCTCCAGTCGCCAGGGCCGGCCAGGAGCAGTAGCTCGTCGCGGGTGCGGTCGAGCAGCAGCAGCGCGTCGGCGTCGGGGCCGCCGTCGACCAGCCGGGCGGTCCGACCGTCGGGACCGAGCCGGCCGAACGCGCAGATGCGTGCGCCGGCGGCGATGTCGTCGAGCAGCCCGCCCACGACCGGATCACCGCTGCTTCCCGCGGCCTCGGCGGCCTCGGCGAGAGCGTGGGCGCTCGCGGTGAGCCCGGCGAACGGGCTGGGATGCAGGGCGGCTCCGAGCTCCATGGCCGCGGTGACGGCGGCGTCGACCCGCAGGCCGAAGCCGCCCCGGGCCTCCGGAACGCAGAAGCCCGGCAGGCCGAGCTCGGCCAGGGGCTCCCACCGCTCACGCCAGGTGGTCTCGACCGTCGACGGAAGCTCCTGCCAGACGGTCCCCAGGGCCCCGCGCAGGGCATCGCGAAGCGCGACGATGTCGTCGGAGGCGAAGGTGGTAGTCAGAACGGCGTCAACTCCTGTGCCTTGCCGGCTGCCGAGGCGTACCAATCTCGACATTGGTGTCAACATTGATACTCTTGCGCTCCGATGCCCGCCGTCAAGTCGCGATGGCGGCCAGGCCGGCTTCGGTGATCGTGATGTCGTCGCTCCAGTGGCCGCCGCGGGTGTGGTCGTGGTTGTGGTCAGCGGATTGCGGCGGCACTGGCGGGTATCACCCCGGCGGCCGGTCTGTTGACGGGCTGATCGTGCCCGCGATGTTCGGCGCGCGCCAGGCCTGCCAAGGACGGTGCCGAACCAGCGCTATTTCACCGCCAACGGATTCAAGGGTGTCCCTACGCCGTTCGCGACCTTCAACGCCGGCGCCGCCAGGAGGAACTCATAAACTCCGTCGGCTGCGCAGTCCGCGGCGAGAGCTTCCAGGTCGAACATCTCGCCGAGCGTCATCCCCATATCCCTGATGAGGACGTAATGCACCGGCATGATGGCGCCCGGATCGCCGGTCGGATACCGCTCGACCGCCCAGTTGTCGGCCGCCAGCGCCGCCACGTCGTGCTCACCAAGCCACTCGCAGCACTCCAGGGTGAGGCCGGGCTCGCCGCTCATGAACTCGGCGGCCGAACCCTCGGTGAACCGCCGTGTCCACCCGGTACGCACGAGCAGGATGCTGCCGGGTGCCAGGGTGACGCCCTGGCGGTCGAGGGTCGCGTCCAGTTCGCCTGGGCTGATCCCGTGGTCCGGCGCCAGGCAGTCGACGCCGTGGAAACGCGCCACGTCCGCGAGCACGGCCGGCCCGATGACCCCCCGCGCGATCCGGTCGATGGCGAGCCTGTCCGCTCCCTGCGGGGTGATCGACGACGCGGGCACGGCGTTGTAGCAGAAGCCGTCGTAGAAGACGTGCGCGAGCCCGTCCCACTGCGTGGCGCACTGCAACGGCATGACGATGAAGTCGTCCGCGAACCCCGCGCCGTCGGGATACACGGACTGACCCGTCATCGACATCAGATGGACGGGGTTCACCCGCCCGCCTAATCCGATCTGTGGGCCTTTGGAGGAGAGGGTGTACCCCAGGTCGAACACACGCCCCGTCCGCGCCAGCGCCGCCCCCGCGGCGACCCGAGCCGGCGTGATCAGGTTCAGCGTTCCGATCTCGTCGTCCGCTCCCCAGCGCCCCCAGTTCGACAGGTCACGGCCAATTGCGCGGAAATCCTTGGTCATCCTTCCCCTCCTGCCTGCGCCCACCGCCCGGCCTCGCGAAGCCGCCGTCGCGGACGTGGCCTGCCGCGCCCTGGTGACCGCGGCTTTCTAGGCCGGGGCGGGTGGCTCGGCGCGGCCGAGGGCGACCTCGTGGCCGCCGAAGCGGGGCTCCACAACGGCGGACCAGTCCGGCCCGCGGCGAACGCTCGTGCCGCCGTCGATGTTGACGATCTGGCCGCTGATCCGGCTCGCACGATCCGACAGGAGGAACACGACCAGCTGGGCGACGTCGTCCACCTGAGTGGCGCCACCGAGCGGGGTGTTGGCGTCGTAGCTTTCGTAGACCGGTGTGCCGGGCTGGACGAAACCCATGATCTCGGTCGCGGTGAGACCGGGGCGTACCGCGTTGAAACGGATACCGGCCTCGCCGTACTCGTCCGCGGCGTTGCGGATCAGCGCTTCCACCCCGGCCTTCGCGACGGGGTAGGCGCCGAAGAACGGATGGGTGAGATGCCCGGCGATGGACGAGAGGCCCACGAAGGAGCCTTTGCCGGCGCGGGCGAAGATCGGCACGGCGTGCTTCGCGAGCAGAAAGGTTCCGATCACGTTCAGGCTGATGACGCGCTCGAACTCGGAGACCTTCTGCAGGTGCAACGGGGCGAGGGCCCCGCCGCCACCGGCGTTCGCGACGACACCGTCGAGCCCGTCGCGCCATTGCGCGGCCGCCGCCACGACCCGCTGGACGTCCGCCTCGTTCGTGACGTCCGCGACGTGCCAGGTCACGGCCTCGCGGCCGACCTTCGCGTTGATGCCCTCAGCAGCCGATTCCAGGGTTGCCTGGGTACGCCCGCAGATGGTGACCCACGCGCCCTCGTGGGCCAGTGCGGCCGTGATTCCCGATCCGATCCCGGTCCCGCCGCCGGTTACCAGGATGGAATGCCCCTCGACCGAGCCAACCATGTCGCCCACCCTCCGACCCGGAAACCAGTTGCCGCCGGTACGACGACAATGACGGCCAGACCGGGAGCTGGCCGCCGCCTTCGATTATTTGACGTTTAGTTTGTGCCGGTGCCGGTGCCGGTGCCGGTGCCGGTGTGTCTGGTGACGACGGTGGCGCTGTTGTCGGCATAGGTCACCTCGCGGGCAATCAGCCCGTCGCGAAAGGTGACGTAGATGGCCATCGGTGTGCTGGCGAGGTAATCGGACGACGGATCGTCGACGGAGTCGGGGTACATCGCCGCCGCGGCCGGGCCACGCAGCACCATGCGCATCAGGCCGTCCGCGGCGATGGTCCCGGTCACTCCGTCGACGGCGAGATGATCCCAGTCCAGCCACAGCATTCGATAGGCACGGGCCAGCCCGGCGGCGAAACCGGCCACGAAAGCGTCGCGCCCCTCGCCTGTCAGCCCGCCGGCCGGATGGGATCTGAGCACGAAGTCCGGCGTCACGGCCGCGCCCAGGGCCTCGAGGTCACCGACGATCTCGGCGGTCACGCGGCGTTCCAGGACGACGAGCATGGCGCGCTCGCGATCGTCCTGGGCCGCCGCGAGCCGGTCGCGGAGCCGGGCGATCGATGCCGTGGGTTCAGTGTCCATCCATCATCCCGGCTCCTCTTCCCTTCCGGATCGCCGGCGAGCGGTCGCTAAGGGCTTCCACTGGCTGGGGGCCTGTGCCGCGCGCTCGGAGGGGCGTACGCGACAGAGCTAACCATTTGACCGGCCGCGTTACAAGTGGCACTTGATGTCTTACCCTTCGATGTCCGCGGGCTGGCTGCGGATGGGTCTGGGGTCGGCTGCGGTGCCGGGCGGGAGATGGAAGCGTCCGAGGTGAGACAAAAATGAGATTATGTGCCACCATGTCACGCATGGGGCATCGTGACGCGGCACGGCCGGGGGCTCGTCACCGGGATCGAGTGCATCAGTAGCCGCAGTAGCTGTGGAGCGGCCGGCCGGCCGGCGCAGTCGCCGCCAGTCGCCAGCCGCGCCCATGGTCTTGAGGGGATGAGCCAGATGGCACCGAAGGACATCGGCGCGCTGCGCGGCGCGGACGAGACTCTCACCCACCAGATCGTCGACACGTTCGCCACGGTGTCCGAGTCCGACCTGGCCTGGACCGAGAAGATCTGGGGTTCGCTCGCCAGCGTCGACGGTTCGCTGCAGGTCGACTTCGGCCTGGGGAAGTACCAGAACCGTGGCATCATCGACGGTTTCGCCGGCGTCTCCCGGGGCCGCGAACAATGGACCGTCCGGGGTAGTCGCGAGTTGCGCACCGCGCCCGAGCTGATGGGCATCGGCCCGATCGAGTACGAGATCGTCGAGCCGCTGACCCAGGTGCGGTTCCGACTGGCGGAGAACGATATCCAGCCGATCTCCTTCGACCTGGTCCTGTCCGGGGTGACGCAGCCGTTCTTCGAGGATCGCAACCTCGTCCGCAACCGGCACACCGGCCGCGTCGACGTGAACATCGTCCGCTATCACCAGGGCGGCTGGGTCTCCGGCACGGTCACCGTCAACGGTGAGACATACGAGGTGCGCCCGGAGACGTGGTTCGGCTACCGGGATCATTCCTGGGGTGTGCGGCAGGCCGTCGGTGCGGCTCCCACCGATCTCGCGCCGCGCCGCTCCGCCACGCCGAAGCCGGGCGCCGCCCCGGTGAAGGGGCTCATGAAATGGGCGCCGGTGTTCCTTCGCCGCGCCGACGGAACCTACTACGAGACGGCCATCTTCATCGCCGGTGGAGCCTGGGGCTACACGTCGGCCTATGTGAACGAGGCGGACGGGCGGCAGAACGCGGTGCGCCACGCCGAGCCGCGCATGACCTACGACCCGCGCACCCGTTTCGTGAAGGGTGGCGAGCTGCACCTGACCATGGAGTCCGGTGAGCTGCGGGTCATCGAGGTCGAGGCGCTGGGGGACTCCGGCTTCTTCCTCAAGACCGGGCTCTACGGCGAGTGGAAGGGCCAGATTCACGGAAGCTGGAAGGGAAAGCTGCACCTGGACGGCGAGTACATCGCGGACTGCTGGTCGGACGAGTCGTTGCGCGAACTCGGCCAGTTCCGCGATACGCCTGTCCGGGTCCGGGAGGGAGACGCGGTGGGTTACGGAATCATGGAAAGCATCATCGGTGGCGAATGGCCGGAGCTCGGCCTCACCGCCGACTCGGACCACCAGGTGTCGTACTCATGACGACGACGGCCGAGACCGAGACCGAGGGCGACTCCGTGCGGCGCATCAACGTTCTGGACCCGGAGTTCTACGTTGATCCGTGGGATGCCTACCGGTGGTTAAGGGACCAGGCGCCGGTCTTCTGGGATCCAGCGCAGCGGCTGTGGGTGATCTCCCGCTTCGAAGATGTCGTCACCGTCGAGAAGGACGGGGCGCGCTATTCGTCCTTCGAAGGTTCCCGCCCCCACATCGACCTGCGCGAAGAACTATCCATGATCAATATGGATGACCCTGACCACCAGGCGCAGCGCAATCTCGTCGCCAGCCAGTTCACCCCGCGCGCGGTGCGCCGGCACGAGCAGCACGTCCGCGACGTCGTCACGGAGATCCTCGACGCGGTGACCCCGCTCGGGGAGTGTGAGGCGATCGAGGCGATCGCCTCACGCCTTCCCGCCATCATGATCAGTGATCTGCTCGGCTACCCGAGGAACCAGTGGGAGCGGGTCCGGCGCTGGTCCGAGCAGATCATGCTGCTCTCCGGCCAGACGTCACCGGACGGGCCACCGCACGTCACGCATCCGGAGATCCCCGGCCTCATCAAGGACTTCTACGAGGGCACCCTCGAGGTCGTCAAGGCCCGGCGCGCCGAGCCACGCGACGACCTCATCTCGCTGTGGGCGAACCGGCCCGACTGGAGCACCAAGAAGGTTCTCGACGAGATCCTCCTGGTGCTCGACGGCGGCGCGGAGACGACCCGCACCGTCATCGGCACGATGATCCGCGACCTCGCCCTGCACCCCGATCAGCGGGCCCTGCTGCTCGAGCGGCCCGAGCTGCTGGCGTCCAAGGCCATCGAGGAGTTCATCCGGTGGGTGTCGCCGGTGCTCAACATGCGGCGCACCGCGACGGAGGATCACGAGCTGCACGGCCAGCACATCCGCCGCGGCGACCAGCTCCTGCTGCTCTACCCGGCGGCGAACCGCGACCCGCGGGTTTTCGCCGACCCGGAGACCCTGGACGTCGCCCGGACCGCTCCCCGGCATGTGGCGTTCGGCTTCGGCACCCATGTCTGCCTGGGTGCTCATCTGGCCCGCCTCGAGCTGCGGGTGATGTTCGAGGAACTGCTGCGCCGGATGCCGGACTGGGAGCTCGTCGACCCGACCGAGCCGAAAATTCTCCCCGCCACCTTCGCTCGGGCGTACGACCGGATCCGCATCCGGTTCACCCCGAGCTGAACGACCGGCGGGGACGACAGGGAAAGACGACAAGGAAACAGGTGCACCATGCGGGACGACAACGGTCTCGAGCGATTATCCACATGGCTGCGGGACCAGCTGCCGGCAGCCACCGACCTCCGGATCGAAAACGCCGACCGGGTGATGTTCGGCTATTCGGCGGAGATCAGCGTGCTCACGCTCGCGTGGCGCGCCAGCGGCACCGACCACCGCCAGGAGGTCGTCCTCCGGCTCAGCCCGCGAAGCCCCGGGCTGCTCGAGCCGTACGACATGGAACGGCAGTTCACCATTCTGCGCGGGCTGGAGCACAGCGCCGTCCGCAGCCCGGCGGTGCTGTGGCTGGAGCCCTCCGGCTCCGTGCTGGGACGCCCGTTCTACGTGATGGAGCGGGTGCCCGGCGAGGTCTACGAGGACCGGATCCCCGCCGAGCTCGACGCGAGCCCCGCCACGATCCGCCGCATGTCGGAGGGGATCGTCGAGCAGATCGCCGCGATCCACCGGGTCGACCTGCAGGAGAGCGGCCTGGTCGCGCTCGGAGACGGCCGGACGTACCTGGACGACGAGCTCGGGCGCTGGGCGTCGGAGCTGCACCGGGTGCGCAAGGACCGGCTGCCCGCCCTGGAACGGCTGCTCGACGTTCTGCGGGAGCAGCAGCCCGCGCCCTCGGAGACGGTCACCCTCGTGCACGGCGACGTGAAACCGGGGAACTTCGCCTTCGCTGACGGCGAGGTGACCGGCGTGTTCGACTGGGAACTGGCCGCCCTCGGCGACCCGCTGGCGGACCTCGGCTACCTCGAACTGTTCTGGGCGACGCCGGTCTTCATCACCGGCCGTCCCGGGGCACTCACCTTCGACGAGGCCCTCGCGTACTACGAGAAACTCACGGGCCTTCCGGTCCGGCACCGGGAGTGGTACAAGGCGTTCCAGACCTTCAAGACCTGCGTGATCCTGCTCGTCGGAGCGATGCTGTTCGACAGCGGCGCCAGCGACGAGCTGCGTTTCGCGCAGATGGGCCTCGCCATTCCGCATTTCACCCGGGCCGCGCTGCACGACCTGGGCGTCGAGGAGGACCTCGAGACCGGCCCGGTTCTGGCCGGCCGCGAACGTTACCGCCAGGTCCGCGACCGCCTCGCCGTGAGGTCCTCCGCCTGAGTTCGATAGACGTCGCCGCGGCTGTCCGAGGTTGGTCGCGGCGACGGTGCTACCGGACCGTCACCCGGGCCCGATCGGTTCAGGCGCCCACCTGCCGCCTGAAAAGCGGAAGGTCGGCGGTTCGACCCCGCCCCTGCCCACCCCTTTGACCTGCGGAAATAGCACGATTTGTCGATCACTTCTTGATCGTTATATGGCAACGAGTGTGGCAACGGCGTCGCATGATCCCGGTGACGGCCTGTCTCGGACCCCGGTTGACCTGCGTAAACGGTGGAGTTGACCATCCGCTTTTCGGGTGGGAGGTCACGAGGCCTGTGGCCGTGGACGTTGCCACAAGATATGGGCCTTGTGTGGCAACAGGGCTTGGCCGGCCCGGTCGCGTCGGGCCCGTGACCTGCAACGGTGCTCAGGATCGGGAATGGTAGACCGTCCGCTTGTGCGGCGGATGGCCCGGGACACACCATCACCAACCTTTAGAGCTGGCAGGGCTCCGGCGTGTTCGCGGTCTGGCCGGTTTTGTCAGGGGAAGCCGCGGAGATCGAGTGCGGCGGTCGCCGGCCGAGGCGCGCGTTGCTCCCAGCCGCCAGACCCCGCGCGCCATCGCCGCCGGCTGCCTACCCGGGGGAGCCGTGCTGTCACGACGTGGTCACTCTCGCGGCTCGGTCGCCGCACCCCTGGCGGGCAGCGATCGCCGAAGCTGGCCGCGCGCTGCCGCCATGGGCGTCCCGGCCGTTGGACGGCGCAGCCCCGCTGGTCGTGTTCGACGCGGCCGAGCGCGACGCGCTGCGGTCACTGCCGGCGGCGCCGTTCAGCCCGGCGCGCTGGTCAATCCGTTCCGAGATCAGGCCGTGCAGCTCGGCCATCCCTACCGCTCCCGCGGGCAGCCCACGCCTACAGCCGACGGCTGCAGTTGTCGCACTGAGCGGCAAGCTCGCCGATGTGGATATCGACCTTGGCTTCCAATGCCGCGGCGGCATCGTCTGGGTGCCCTCACGGACGATCTCATCGATCAGCGACGGGCTTTGGGGCCGGACGATCCCGCGATGTGTTCTCCTCGGGATTAACGTGAGCATGGGCGTGCCTCGACGACAGGCGTGCCAAGATCGGCCTGACTGAGACCCTGAAGCTCGATCACCGGGCGGGTACACGCCCTCCCTGGCCGATCCGCAGGTCTCAGTCTTTGCTCAGGCGGCGAGGCACTGCGGTCGACTCGAGATACCGGCGCAGATCCGCGAGGAAGGCGGTGTAGATCCTGCGGAGACTGGCCTCGATCGTGGGAACATCAGCGATATCGTCGCACGCGTACGCGCCGTACCACTCGATGAAGGTCTTGCCGGAGTCCGTGACGGGCAGCACGCGAATCGTGCCCAGGTAGTGGCTCATGCCGAAGGGCGGCAGGTCGGGCAGCTCGTAGGTCATCTGACGGTTCATCGCATCGTACGAGACGAGACGCTCCCGGGTCGTGTGTCGATCATCGCCGACCGTCAACTTCCGGATGGAGCCGATCGTCGCCGCCTGGTCGCCGTCCTCAGGCTCGGAGGCGTGGACGATCTCGATCCATCTGTCGACGCGGTGGAAGTCTCCGAGGACAGTCCACACGTCATCGACGGGCTGGTCGAACACCGTACTCACGTAAACCTTCCGCACCGCAACCTCCATCGCCTCGATTTACATACTATTATGCATGCAAGATGCGTCGGTGGAAAGTGTGGCTTCAGATTGCCTCGCGTCGCCATCGCGCCCTGGGAGTGCCTTCGCTGCGGGGGTGTTACTCGGTCCGAGCATGTCCGCGTCAAGATCCATCCCGTCTGAGGTGAGGGCTCGGAGGCCTCGCCCAAGGATGTTCGGCTGGCGTCGAGCTGATCGCCTGCAACGCGTTGGCCCTCTCGCTCGCGGGGTGACAGTCCTCCGTGAGAATCGGCGTGCGCAGCGTACCTACGAGCGGACTTTGTGTCATGAGGTCTCCATGGCTCGGGAGGATGTCCCATGTCCAACACATTGACGCCGCGTCGTTGTGCATGCAAAATGGTAGACACACCATGGGATGGAGTGTGTCATGGGCAGTGTCCTGAAGAGCGAGTCGCGAGATGGAGTCCTGTTGCTCACCCTCGATCGGCCTGAGGCCCGCAACGCGGTGAACGCGGAGCTGCGGGCCGCGTTGTCGGCCGCGATGCGGGAGTTCGCTGCGGATGACCGGCATCGTGTGGTCATCGTGACAGGTGCGGGTGACAAGGCCTTCTGCGCGGGGGCGGACCTCAAGGAGCTGGCGGGGCGCGGCACCGGGCAGCCCCCACCGGACTACTTCGCCGAGTTCGGCCCCGACGACTTCATCGAGAAGCCGGTCATCACCGCGGTCAACGGTGCCGCCTACGCGGGCGGCTTCCGGCTCGCGCAGTTCGGCGACATCTGCCTCGCTGCGGAGTCCGCTTCGTTCGCGATCTCGGAGGCCAAGTGGAGCCGTGGCGCCCCGTGGGCCGCACCACTGACGCGCATGCTCCCGAGGCGCGTCCTCGCGGAGCTGCTGCTCACCGCCCAGCCGATCTCCGCCCGACGTGCGTACGAGGTCGGCCTGGTCAACGAGGTCCTGCCACAGGCTGAGCTGCTGCCCCGCGCGTGGGCGATTGCGGAGACGATCGCAAAGAACGCGCCGTTGTCGGTTCGGGCGTCCAAGTGGCTTATGCGGGTCGGAGCCGAGGCCGGGGTCTCCGCCACTGCGTCGATAGGCGCGGAGCTCTTCCGCCACGTCTACGACAGCGAGGACGCTCGCGAGGGGCCGCGTGCCTTCCGTGAGGGGCGCCGACCGGAATGGAAGGGCCGATGACGGCGACTGTCCGTATTGGCGGTGGGCTTGGCTACTGGGGCGATGACATCACGGCCCCTGGCAGGCTGGTCCGCGGCGGCCGTATCGACTATCTGGTGATGGACTTCCTGGCCGAGGTCACGATGTCCGTGCTCCGCAAGCAGCTGAAGCGCGATCCGAGCGCTGGGTACGCCTCGGATATCGTGCCCATTCTGCGTGACTGCCTCGGTGACGCCGTCGAACGCGGTATCACGATCATCTGTAACGCGGGCGGGATGAATCCGTCAGGATGTGCGCGGCGGGTGCTCGAGCTCGCTGAGGAGCTCGGTCTTGGGGACCGGGTCCGCATCGCGGCCGTCGCCGGCGACGACCTCATCTCCCGGATCGATGAGCTCCGCGCGCAGGGGGCCGACCTGCGGAACATCGAGACCGGTGAGCCGTTCTCCCTCATCGCCGATCGGCTGGCCAGTGCCAATGCGTACATCGGCGCGGAACCGGTCGTCGAGGCGCTGCGGCGTGGGGCCAACGTGGTGATCTGCGGCCGGGTCGCCGACCCGTCTCTGACCCTGGCGGCATTGCGACACTCCTTCGGCTGGAAGGCCGACCAGTGGGACCTCCTTGCGGCGGGCATCGTCGCCGGCCACCTGATTGAGTGTGGTGCCCACGTGACGGGTGGTAACCATCAGGCCGGCTGGGAGGACGTACCGGCGATGGAGGATGTCGGTTCCCCGATCGTGGAGGTGGACTCGCATGGGCGCATCGAGCTCGGCAAGACCCCCGGCAGCGGGGGCGTCGTGGATGTCACGACGACCATCGAGCAGCTTCTCTACGAGATCGGCGATCCGCGTGCCTATCTGACTCCGGATGTCAGCGCGGACTGGACGACCCTGCGAGTCCGGCAGCTCGACCGTGATCTGGTGGAGATTGACGGAGCGACTGGTCGGGCGGCCCCGACGACGCTCAAGGTCTCGGCGAGCTACGAGGACGGGTACTCGACGAGCGCGCTGTGGCTCTACTCCGCGCCGGGGGCGGTGGCGCGTGCCGAGCGGGCTAGGGAGGTGCTGGAGCGGCGCTTGGCCCGCCTGAAGCTGGACATCGAGGAGGTGCGCTGGGATCTGATCGGAACCGGCGCGGTCCATGAGCGCCGTAGCCCACCCGCCGGCGAGCTGATCGAGGTGGTGCTGCGCTTCGCCGCGCGTTCACACCACCGTGCCGACCTCCAACGCGCGGTGGTGGAGCTGAGCACCGTGTTCCACGGTCCGCCGGGCAAGACCACCCTCCTGCCCGGGCGGGGCCGGGTGTCCGGGGTGCTGAGCTACTGGCCGGCACTCGTCCCGGCCGAGTTCATCGAACCGACCGTCGAACTGATCGAGGCAGGTGGGTCACGGTGAGGGTCCCAGTCGGACGAATCGCGTATGCCCGTTCCGGGGACAAGGGCGGTACGGCGAACATCGGCGTCGCGGCGCGGCACGAGCGGTGGTTCGTCGCGTTGGAGCGGGAGCTCACGGCCGCGGTGGTGCAGGAGTATTTCTCAGATCGTGCCCGACAGACTGAGCGGTTCGAGCTGCCGAACCTTTACGCGTTGAATTTCCTGCTGCACGGGATTCTCGGCCGTGGTGGGACGAGCACGCTGCGACTGGACCCACAGGGCAAGGCACTCGCTGACGCCCTGTGCTTTCTCGAGATCGAGCTGACCGACACCGAGTTCGCGTTGCTGAACTCGGGCGCCGATGAGGAGGAGCACCGATGACGATCAGGTCCGAGCACCTGCCGCTCACCACTGTCGGGCACGACGAGATCCGGCAGGCCGTTCGAGCAATCAACGCCAAGTACCCGTTGGAGTACTGGAGTGAGAAGGAGCGGAAGAAAGAGTTTCCGGCCGAGTACTTCCAGGATTTCGTTGAGAGCGGCTTCACCACGATGACCGTTCCTGAGGAGTACGGCGGTGGCGGAGCCACCCTGAGTCAGGGCGCGGCCATGCTGGAGGAAGTCGGCGCGGGTGGCGGAGCGACCGCCGCGTGCAGCACAGTGCACTCGAGCCACATCGCGCTCAGCTCGATCATCAAGTACGGGAGCCCGGAGCTCAAGGAGAAGTACCTCGCCCGCATGGTGGCCGGTGAGCTCTCGGTCAGCTTCGGGGTGACCGAGCCTGACGCCGGCACGGACACGTCACGCATCAGCACCACCGCGGTGCGGGACGGCGACAAGTACATCGTCAACGGCCAGAAGGTCTGGAACTCACACGCGCAGCGTGCCGAGAAGTGCCTGCTGCTCTGCCGGACCTCCGCGCGGGCGTCGGACGGCACGGAGACCACCTCGGGCATGTCGATGCTGATGGCCGACCTGAAGGTTCCGCAGGTCACGATCAAGAGAATCGCCAAGCTGGGTCGGAACGCCGTCGACTCCAACGAGGTGTGGTTCGACGATCTCCCGGTCGATGTCTCCGACCTGGTCGGTGAGGAGGGGCAGGGCTTCCGGCAGATTCTGGCGAGTGTCAACGCGGAGCGGATCCTGCTGGCGGCCGAATGTGTCGGAATGGGGCGCTGGTGCCTCGAGCGTGGTGTGGAGTACGCAGGGCAGCGGGTGGTCTTCGGCCGTACGATCGGCAAGAACCAGTCGGTGCAGCACCCTCTCGCGGACTCCTATATCCAGCTCAGCGCGGCGGCTCTCGCCGTTCGTGCAGCGGCGGACGCCTATGATGCCGGCGCACCTGCCAAAGAGATCGGACGGTTGGCGAACACGGCGAAGTACCTTGCCTCGGAGGCCGCGTTCAAGACAGCCGACCACGTGATGCAGATCCACGGCGGATACTCATTCGCCACGGAGTATCACATCGGCCGGCACTGGATTGAGCTGCGTCCGCACCGCATCGCGCCCGTCAACAACCAGATGGTGCTCAACTTCATCTCTGAGAAGGTGCTCGGGCTCGAGCGGAGCTACTGAGCGTCTCACACGCGCTACCCGGCCCATGACACGCTGCCCGGGCGCACTCTGAGTGCGCCCGGGCAGCTGTGTCATGACCCGAGATGTGCCGCTATCTCGCCACCGGTCTGCTCGATGGCGGTCTGACGAAGCTCCTTCCGGAGGAGCTTGCCCATCGGCGTCGTCGGCCACTCGGTTGGCGCGATGGGCAGGAAACGCTTCGGAATCTTGTAGCCGGCGATCCTGCCGCGACACGCCCGGCGAAGGGCTGCCGGGTCGAACGCCGCGCCCGGGCGGAGTTCGACGAAGGCCACCACGGCCTCCCCCCACCGGGTATCCGGTATGCCCACCACGGCAGCCGCGACGACATCGGAAATTTCGCGGACCAGAAAGCTCTCCACCTCGGTCTCGGAGACGTTCTCCCCGCCAGTCTTGATCATCGACGAGTAGCGCCCACGGTAGTAGAGGCGGCCGTTCTCGTCCAACCAGCCGTAATCGCCGGTGTGGAAGAAGCCCTCGTCGTCGAAGGACTCCCGGGTCAGGTCGGGAGCGCCGTAGTAGCGGGAGAACAGGTTCCAGCCGGTGAAGCAGATCTCGCCGGGTGTGCCTGCTGGCAGCGGCGCGCCCGAGGCCGGATCACAGATGCGGACGGTGACTCCCGGCAGGGGACGGCCGTTGCTCATCCGGCCCTTCTCGGACCCGAGCCGGGGTTCGGTCAGCGTGACCATGTTCGCGGCCTCACTCATCGCGTACATCATGACGACCGTCGCGCCTTCGGCCTCGAGCCTGTCGTACATCGTCAGCCCGGGGGCGCAACCGACCTTGCTGGGTCGGTGCCAACCCTTCCGCTCGAGATCGTCCCACAGCCGGCCGAGGACCAGGTCGAAGCCGGTGGTCGCGGTGAGCCCCCGCTCGTGAACGGCCTGCGCCATCGCCTCTGGTTGGAAGCCGTCGAAGATGTGCATGCTGGTGCCGTAGAGGCAGGTTCCCAGGAGCTGGACCAGACCGCCGGCGTGGAAGTACTGCCCCAGGCCGAGGAAGCGGTCGTCCGGGCCGAGCCCCAGCCGCTCCATGAAGTAGTGGGCGGAGCCAAGGAGACCCTCCTGCCGGATCACGACGCCTTTGGGGCGAGCGGTCGAGCCGGAGGTGAAGAGGATGACGGCATCCTGGTTGCGCACCGGGTCCGGTGCGCGCCCCGCCTCGGACCGGAGCCACGACTGTAGGCTCCACTCGTGCGGGGATGCGTCCGGGTCATCGGAAATCACGGCTTGCAGCAGCGGGAACGGCGAGCTGTCAGCTGGGCCGTACGCGGGTAACCCCAGGGCTGCCATCCGATGATCGACGGGCTTGCCTGCCACGTGGGTGCTGGTCACGAGGAACTGGGCCTCTGTCGAGGTGAGCGCGTACGCCAGCTCCTCTGACTCCCAGGCCGTGTTCAGCGTGATCACCACCGCGCCGAGCTGCCACAACGCGTGCAGCAGGACCACGTGCTCCCACGAGCGGCGGAGATGAACCGCGACGTGTGTGGCGTTCGCGATGCCGCGCTTGGACAGGGCCACCGCCAGTCGGTCGCGCGCCGCCGAAAGCTCGCGGAAGGTCAGAACCGTGTCCCCGTCGACGAGTGCCTCGTGATCGGGCCATCGGCTGACCGCGTGCGCCAAGGCGTCGTGGACAGTCTTTCCCTGCCACGGGTTGCCGCCGAGGGCGGCTGGCACGGCGGGCGTTTTGGTCTCCGTCATGGGCTCTCCTGCTCTGACGCCTGCGGCGCTCGCCGCGACGCCCTTGTCATTACCGTGATGTCATGCAAAATAGTAGGCGGATCTGGCCGCATCCGTCGACGAAAGGCAGTCGCCATGACACCGGGGATCACAGGGGGAGGTCGATGAGCCTTGTCCTCGAGGAGATGCACGGGCCGGTGCTGGTGCTGACCCTGAACAGACCGGACAGGCTCAACGCCGTCGTTCCCGAGCTGTTCGACGCCCTGTCGGACGCTCTGGCGACGGCGCCAGGACGGGCCGGGGCGGTTGTTCTGACCGGTGCCGGCCGCGGCTTCTGCGCCGGCGGCGACATCCGCGCGCCGAAGTCTGACTACTCCCCGTCCTCACGTCGGATGCGCCGCTTCTACCACCCGGTGATCCTGCAGCTCGACGCCCTGGACATCCCCTTCGTCGCGGCGGTGAACGGGCCTGCGCTTGGTGCGGGCCTGTCCCTGGCGGCCGCGGCCGACCTCCGGGTGGCCTCGGAGAACGCGTTGTTCTCGGCCGGGTTCGCGGAGGTCGGCCTCTCGCCGGACAACGGCGCGACGCATCATCTGGTGCGCGTGCTGGGTTACACACGAGCCTTCGAGCTCCTCCTCGGCAATGCGCGGCTGGATGCCGAGCGGGCTCACGAGTGGGGCCTGGTCAACGAGGTTGTGCCGGCTGCCGAGCTCGTGGCACACACCGTGGCCCTCGCGACCCGCCTCGCGACCCTGCCCGGGGTGAGCGGGCCGGTGACCAAGGGGCTGTTGAAGGACTCCCACCGCCGCCATCTCGTCGAGCAGCTCGAGCTGGAGGCCCAGGCGTTCGACACGACGTCCGAGCACCCCGGGAGGGCTGCTGCCCGTGCGGCGATGGCCGATCGGATCACCTCCCGGTGACGGGCGACGCGAGGTTCACGAGGGATATCTCATGAAGCTTGGATTCTTCGGGGCGAACGTCGGGGGGATGGTGTCCCGGCAGGCGGGCGAGGTGGCCGCTCATGCGGAGGGACTTGGCTACCAGTCGCTGTGGGTGGGGGAGCATCTCGTGCTGCCGAGCCCCCGCCAGCCCAAGCCTCCGCTCGACCCCGACTGGCCCATGGCCGATCCTCTGGTGACGCTCGGCTACCTCGCCGCGCACACCGAGCGGATCCAGCTGTGCACAGGGATCGTGGCGGCGACACTGCGGCAACCGGTCCAGCTCGCCAAAGAAGCGGCGACTGTCGACGTCCTCTCCGACGGCCGCCTGGTCCTGGGCGTGGGGGTCGGCTACCTCGACCTGGAGTACCAGGCCATGGGCGTTCCCGCGGATCGCCGCCGGGCCCGGTTCCGGGAGCACCTCCACGCTCTGCAGGCACTATGGACGATGAAGGAACCCGTCTTCCATGGGGACTTCGTCTGGTTCGACGGCATCGACGCCCATCCGCGTCCGGTCCGCCCCGAGGGGCCGCCGCTCGTCCTCGGCGGCAAAGCCACGGTCGCACTGCAAGACGCGGCCGAGTTCGGCTCGGGCTGGTACGGGTTCGGCCACACCCCGGACGAGGCCGCACGGGCCCGCGCGGTGATCTTCCAGCACGCGGAGAAGATCGGACGAGACCTGGCGGGCTTCGAGATCACGCTGACGCCGCGCGCACGGCTATCCCTAGAACTGATCGACCAGTACCGCGCGGCAGGCGTGACTCAGCTGGTCGTCAGCATCGAGGCGGACACCTTGGACGGCGTCCGGCGCCGCCTCGACTACAACGCCCCAGGCCAGCTCGGGCTGCTGTGATCGCAGACGGTCAGATCACCTGCCAGTGACCCTAGACACATGTCGACTATTTTGCATAAAATTTGCGCGTTGGGAGGCGGCGCGTGCAGCGACTTGACGATCTAGCGGCGACGGTCACGGTGCGACCAAAGAACATCACGTTCAGCATCGAACCCGGGCAGAGTGTCTACGATGCCGCAGTCCAGAACGGTATCCGATGGCCCACCAGCTGCGAGGGCCTCGGAACCTGTCACTTGTGTTTCATGTCGGTGATCGAGGGGGCCGACCGGATCAATGCGGTGGAGCCGTTCGAGGCTGACGGCTTGGCCGAGGTCGTCGACACATCTCGGGAAGGCACCTTGCGGCTCGCCTGCCAGGTGCGCCCGGAGGGCGACATCATCGTGATGAAGCGCGGGGTACGGAAGGTGCCTGGACGACCTCACCCCAACTCCGGTCCAGCGGCACGGCGGCAGAGCGATCCAACGTCAGGAGCAAAGGATGAGTAAGAAGCTGGTCCAGCGTGGCACGAACATGATCTTCACTCTCCTGCTTGACGGAAATGTCTTTGTCGAAGATCCGGCGACCGGGCAGAGCGGTGTCTTCACCCGGGACGGCCTGCCGGTCTCCGGAGAGCTGAAGTACGCGGACCAGGTGATGCTCGATTACGTGGCGGGTGCGTACACCGATGCGGAGAAGTAGGCACTTAGCCGAGAGGAATGGCGACGGCATGACGCAGGTTTCGGAGCCGACGTCCGATCACGACGACGTCGAGGCCCTGATCGAGGCGAGGACCTCCGGTCGAGCCGGCAAGACATACCAACAGGTCATCCGCGAAGACGGGGACGAGGTCCCAGACTTCATGCGGCCGTCCTGGCAAGACCTCGGCGACGACGACATCCCGATCGACCGATACACGTCGCGGGAGTTCCTCGAGCTCGAGGTCGAGCACGTGTGGCGCAAGGTCTGGCAGATGGCGTGCCGCGAGGAGGAGATCCCCGAACCCGGCGACCACATCGTCTACGAGATCATCAACGACTCGTTCATCATAGCCCGCACCCCGGACGGCTCCATCAAGGCGCTTCAGAACGCCTGCCTGCACCGGGGCCGCCGCCTCCGGGCGACTGACGGCCGGGTGCCCGAGTTCCGCTGCCCGTTCCACGGATGGGCCTGGAACCTGGACGGCGATATGAAGCGCCTGCCCTGCGTGGAGTGGGACTTCAAGCACGTCGACCCGGAGAAGTTCTCTCTCCCCGAGGTCAAGGTCGGCACCTGGGGCGGCTTCGTCTTCATCAACATGGATCCGGACTGTGAGCCGCTTGAGGAGTTCCTGGCTCCGATCCCGGAACATTTCAAGCACACCGGCTATGAGAACCGATTCAAGTCCGCCCATGTCGCCCAGGTCATCTCGGCCAACTGGAAGGTCGCCCTCGAGGCATTCATTGAGGCCTACCACCTGCCTCAGACCCACCCCCAGACCGCGCCGAGCATCCAGGACTTCATGAGTCAGGTGGACCTGTTCGGCAAGAACGTCAACCGGGTCCTTTCGGCACGCGGAGTCAGCAGCAGCACGCTCGGTGAGCTCGAGGAAGAGGACATCTACGAGAGCTATCTCGAGGCGCGTACGTTCTACGAGGAGCGCCTCGGGACCAATTCCCGCGATGTCCCCCGCGACGTGCTCGAGGGCCTCCCTGAGGGTCAGACCGCTCGGCAGCGGATCGTCGAGACGATCCGTACCGAGCTCGCGCCGCGTCTGGGTCTCGACCTGGGTTCAACGCCGGCCTACCAGCTGATGGACGCGATCCAGTACTTCGTCTTCCCCAACTTCTTCCCGTGGGATTCCGGGCTGACGAACATCTACTACCGCTTCCGGCCCAACGGCGAGGATCCCGATTCCTGCATTCTGGAGATCTTCTACCTATCGCCCATCCCCGAAGGCGCACCGCGCCCGAAGCCGGCCAAAATCCACTGGCTGGAGCGCGATGGCGACTGGCTCGAGGCCCCGGAGCTGGGCAGCCTCAGCGCAGTTGTCAACCAGGATCGGATCAACATGCCGCAGATCCAGCGGGGCCTGAAGGCCTTGAAGCGCACCAAGCCCGGGATCACGCTCGCCTCCTACCAGGAGAGCCGGATCCGGCACTTCCACGCCCGGCTGACCGACTACATCAACGGCAAGATCTGATCGGCGTCCGGACCCGGAATCTCGCGGCGTACGTCGAACGCTACCTTTCGCAGAATTTCGTGAGCCGGTAGCCGAGTACATGAACGAGACGGATGTTCTGTCTCCTGGCGCTGGCCTAGTTCTGGCGTGGTGTTGTGCGATATCCTCACGGCAAAGATGCCGCGATGATATCGCGCGCACCTCGACAAGAGTCGGGGTGCGCGCACCGCGGCAGACGCCAGATCCTTCGCATGGACCTAGAAAGTCGACCAGAGATCGTGCGGGGCCTGACCCTACTAAGAAATAAGTATTTGGGCTGAGGGGCTGGACGCATTCGAAGCTTCTGCCTAAAATTCATGCAATTTGGAAACGGCTGGATGGCGAAATGCGCCGGATATTCCACCGCGCGACTCGCAGACGTCGGCACCGACGTACACCTTTCACTAGGTCCGGCTAACCCACGGAAGGCATGTGATGAGCGACATCGGAGATCAGGAGCCCGGACCCAACGACATAGATGTTGTCGTCGTGGGATCAGGCATGGCGGGTATGGCGGCGGCTCTGGAAGCGGCCGCTGCCGGTGCGAGTGTCCTGCTGGTCGAAGGCGCGCCGATCCTCGGTGGCTCCAGCCGGCTGTCCAACGGGATCATGATGGCAGCGGGCACAAGCTTGCAGCGCGCTAGCGGCCTCGAGGACAGCCCAGACGAACTCTTCCAGGACTACCTGCTGGCCAACCAGTGGAACGTGGTCCCCTCGCTGGTACGGAGGCTGGTGGACGAACTGCCGGACACCTTCGAGTGGATCCAGGACCTCGGCGTGCTGTTCGCGCCGGATCTTATCCCAGCCGGCGAGGAGCGGGTGCCGCGGGGACATGCCGTCGTCGGTCAGGGACAGGGCATCGTCGACGTCCTGTCCCGGCACGTGACCAGAAACCCGAACATCGACATCGCGCTCGGGCAGCGCGTCGACCGGCTGCTCGTGGAGGACGGCACGGTGGTCGGCGTCGCCTCGGGGGACGACGTCATCCGGGCCGGAGCGGTGGTGCTCGCGACCGGCGGCTTCGGCGGCAACCCGGAGCTATGGGATCGGTACCTGCCGCTCGCAGCAGCCAACGACGCGGCGTGGTATATCGCCGGCGAGGTTCCTGACGCCGGCGACATCTTCAAGCTCGTCGAGCCGGTCAATGCCTACATAGATGGCGTTGACCGGGGCGGCTGGGTGCTGTGCGCCGACTTCAACCGCGATCCCCAGGCCTACCTGCCCGGCTGGCTCGTGCTGGTGAACCGAAGTGGCCGACGGTTCATGGACGAGATGGCCCCCTACAGCGTCGTCGACCCGATCGTGCGGGGGCAGGGGAACCGGGTGTTCGCCGTCTTCGATCACGCTGCCAAGACCAGCGCCACTGCTGACAGCATCAAGGCCGCGACAAAGGTCAACCTGGAAGGCGTGGTGCGGTCGCATTGGCTCGAAGAGGTTCTCGACGAGCAGATCGAGGCCGGCAAGGTGAAAGTGGGGGCGACTCTCGAGGATCTGGCCGAGAAGCTCGGCATTGAGCCGGAAAACCTTACCGGCACGATCGAGCGCTACAACGACGACACGCGACGAGGGCATGACTCACTGTTCCTGAAGGATGGTGCCCACATGGTGCCCGTCGCGCAGGCGCCCTTCTACGGCTGCGAGTTGCGGCTGTCGCTGATCGCCCTGACAGCCTGCGGTCCCGCCATTGATCCTGATGCGCGAGTGCTCGACAACGGTCAGGCTCACGTTCGCGGCCTCTTCGCGGCCGGTGAGTGCACAGGCGGCACCATCGGGAGCCTATACCTGGGTAGCGGGAACTCGATCGCCAACTGCCTGGTGTATGGCCGCATCGCCGGTCGCAACGCAGCCGGGCTCGCCCGCGGTGCGGCCGATGCGACGGCAGCGAGTACCGACTCGGATGCGGCCCAGGCCCCTGTCCCTGCCTGACTCCAGGGGTCCCGCCGAAGCCTTTCCCCCGGCGCGGCCCGTTTTGAAGCCTCGCACCCCGACCTCATAAGGAGGATCCGTCATGTCTGAGCAGAACAAAGAAGCCGCTCTGACCTATCTGAAGGCGCTCGGCCGCGGTGATGCGGTCTTGATGGACAGTATTCTAACCGACGACTTCGACACCCTTGCCCGGGGGACCGCCAAGATCTGTGGCAGACGTACACGTGAAGAAACCGTGGCCTTCACAGGCGCGGTCCCGTCGTTATTCAAGGATGGAATTCGGTTCGAGTTCGAGAGCATCACCGCGGAAGCGGACCGGGTTGCCTGCCAGCTCAAGGGCTACTCCACGCTGGCTGATGGCCGGGTCTACAACAACGAATACATATACTTGTTCCATGTCCGGGACGGGAAGATCTACCACATGGACGAGTACATCGACACCAAGTATGCCGATGAAACCCTCCTCGAGATGATGGATGAGCTCCAGGTCAAGTGACCCCTTTCCGCTGATCTGATTTGTCGTCGGGTCGCGGACCGACTGACGTCCCTGCGGCGATGCCCCTGTAGAAGCGGTGCGGAAACTACTGACCTCGGCGGCATCTTGAGATGGTGGTGGCCGAAGGGAGATTCGGGGTCATCGGGTTCGGCAGAGCAACGCTCATCGAGATCGGTCGCCTCGGAGCTATCCATGAGTTTCTCCTACCAGATCCGTCGACTCGACTGATGAGGTCCAGATCCGCGCCGATCCGGTCAGGATCGTTCTGTCGTAAGGCGCACCGGTGCTCCCAGTACCGGTGAACCTTCTATTTTATGTGTCCGAGACCCCGTCCGCCAATACGCGCGATGCCATCGCGGGCCTGACGCCCAAAGACCTCTGTGTCCGATGACCGCGCGGTCGAGGCCCTGAATCACCTCCGCCGGGGTGGCGCCGCCGTCCACCGAACGCAAATCGCTTCCCACCGCAGCGAGCAGGGTCATCAGAGCAGTCTCTTGGCTGCCATATACGGCCGTCGTCGACGATCCCGCCTACCACGCTCGATCTCGCTGGGGCTGACAAGATCCGGGTGAAACTCGGCGCCCGCAGCGGTCAACGCCTGCGCGGAGCCCCGATGGTCGCCGGGATCAGGTTCGACCCCGGCAGCAGCATGACCTCCGCCATAGGACGAGAGCCGATTTCATCCGATATCCGCTCATGAGACCTCCCACGATTGACGACCTACCTAAGCGCAAGGTAGCGTCAAGATTTTCATGCCAAAGCGGGGTAAGTATGTCGCCTGATACGGCGCAAGACGTCACTTTCGACCCGGCTCTGATGGTGAGGAGGGTTCGGGGTCGTTACGAGGTGACACGGAATGTGCGCCACAAGCAGATGCTGGAGCAAGTGCTCGAGCACCTCCAGGGTGAGGTGGACTTCGACCTCGACCGGCTCATGAACGCCTACCCGGTGCCCGAGCCTCGGTACCGGGTGTGGCGCGACGGTGCCGATATCGGTCCCAAGGGCCGCAAGGCCGTGCGGGAATGGTACGCCGGACATTTACGCGCGCGTGGCCTCGTACTGCAGTACGACATCGAGACGATCGTGGTCGATGACCGGACCATCGTCACCGACGGCTACATGTCCGCCGTCCTTCCGGGACAGTGCGTCAGGGCTCGGGGCGTGCCGGACGCCGACCCGTCGAAGATCTACCTCAAGCGGTACCGCAACTGCATTCTGTGGCCCTTCAGCGAGGCGGGCGAGCTCATCGGCGAGGAGTTCCACCTCAGCGGCAACCTCGGTGACTCCCACCTGTGGATTCTCGACGACGCGGACGTGCCGCAGGTGTTCCATCGACTGACGAAGGCGGCCGAGGCGTTTGAGAAGAGGACGGCGGGAACATGATCTCTCCGCAGCCAGCCCCGCCGGATGGCCAGCCTTCCCCTGATGAGATGGCGGAACTCCGAGCCCCGTCTTGGTAGCCCATGATGTCCAATCAGGGGGACTTGGCGCTCAGCTGATGGCCCCGACGGCGCCTGAGTTCGGAACAGGGCAAATCGTTGAAGTTTGACTACCACTACCAACAGAGCATCAGCGACCTACATCACGTCCCCGACGAATTTGCGACCTTCGAGCGGTCCGGCTACAAGACGATCTGGGTGCGGGAAGCTGAGCACGACTCGTTCCTTCCCCTGGCGATCGGTGCACTCCACACCACGACAGTCGAGATCGGCACTGGGGTGGCGGTGGCCTTCGCTCGCAGCCCCATGATCGCAGCACAGTTGGGCCATGATCTGCAGCTCGCATCGGGGGGACGTTTCGTCCTCGGCCTGGGGACCCAAATGCGCGGTCACGTGACGCGACGCTTCTCGATGCCGTTTGACCCCCCCGGATCGAGGCTGCGGGACTATATCGGCGCGGTCAAGGCAATCTGGCGTTGTTGGAACGACCGTGAGAAACTTGATTACCGCGGGAAATTTTACACGATCGACAAGATGCCCGACTATTTCGTCCCGCGTCCCTCGGCGGCAGGGCCTCCCCCGGTCTTCGTGGGCGCGGTGGGGGAGGGGATGGTCAGAGTCGCCGGCGAGGTGGCCGAGGGCATCGTGCTGCATTCCTTGTTGACACCCGACTACCTGGCCTCGGTTTTGCGCCCTTCGTGGACGCGTGGTCTGCGGAATCGGGCCGCTCCGCTCCACCGTCCCTTCCAGACGGTCGCCCCCGTCTTGGTCGTGACCGGACGAGACGAGAAGGAGCTCCGATCTGCCGATCGCCGGGTACGATCACGCATCGCATTCCTCGGCGCGACACATCAGTACCGAAGGATCTTTGACCACCACGGCTGGGGTCATATCCACGAGCAATGGGTCACCCTACTGAGAGCTGGAGAGCACAAGGAGATGAGCCGGCTCGTTGACGACGAGATGCTCCAGGCGTTCGCTGTCGTCGCCGAGCCCAGAAACGTCGCACAAGCGATGGCTGATCGGTACGCCGATGCATCCGACCGCGTCAGTGCGCTGACACCGTACCCGACCACGAGGGAGCTGTGGGATGAGATAGCAGTCGGTATGCGCGCGGTCACCACGAATCCCGGCGCAGATGGCACATAGCAAATAGTCGCGGTCAACGAAGGGATGAGCCGTGCGGAATAGGCGAACGGTCACGGTCTTCGGCGCCAGTGGGCGCATGGGCCAAGCACAGGTACGTGAGTTGATCCGTGCGGGGCATCGACCTCGCGCAGTGACACGCAGTGTCGGGCTCTTCGACCGTCTGGGGATCTTCGATGCCGACGTCGTCGCCGCCGACTACGCCGATCTGGATTCGTTGCAGCGGGCTGTATCCGGGGCGGACGCGATCTTCTACTCGCCGGCCTCCGTCGACAGGGATTCCGCGCTCCGTCAGAGCGAGCACGTGATCGCCGCAGCGCAGAGCTCCGGGGCAGGCGTCGTCGTTCTCAACTCCAAGATGTGGGCACCGGACCGGCCATGCGGTGAACCACGCTACGATCTGGTGCTGGAGATTGAGAACCTGTTCGCTGGCGCCGGGCTGCCTGTCGTGACGTTCAGGCCCGTTCTCTTCATGGACAATTTGCTTACCCGATTCGCCAAGCCGGCATTGGCGCTGGAAGGTGTCTACCGGTATTGTCAACGGCCGGACATGCGGGCGGACTGGATGTCCATGGACGACCTGGCGAAGTTCATGGTTGCTGCACTTGACCGCCCCGACCTCCACGGGAAGCGGATCTGTCTGGGTGGGCCGCAGACCCTTGGCATCGACGAGATTCTCGCCGTTCTCTCGCGTGTGATGGGCAAGCCCCTGCGGTATGAGTATGTCACCCCCTACGAGTTTGGCCTGCTCGCGCATGCCGCCCTCGGGTACGACGAGCGCGACCGGCCGAAGGCAGTCTCCGCGGCGTTCTTCGACAGCTTCTACTCGTTCAACAACAACTCCCCGCATCAGCCGTTCAGGGTTGATGTCGCGTCGGTGCTCCGAGAGATCCCGATCAGCATGGAGACCTTCGAGGAGTGGGCGGAGCGCCAGGACTGGACCTTCGACCCGTCTGCCGAGCCACTCGCAGGTTCTCGGGCCGGTTGATCTACGCATGCGGCTGCCGGAACCGCCGGGTCCATGCTCAGTCGCAAGGGGTTCGTCGGCCAGCGGTCGTGATGGAGCCTGATCAGGTCCGCCAGCGGCATCCTCGGGTCAGGCGCCGAGGTGACCGGCGTGTAATAGCCAGGCTGCTGTGATCGGTGATTGGTCCAATCGGCTTTCGGTGATACTGGGCAGATTCCGACTTTCTGCATGAGATCCAAGTGTAAGGCGTAGGGAGTTGCGGAGGCTGGAAGCCCGCGCACCTACCGTCACGGCTTTTCTGACGCGCATCATTTCGGCGTCGCGTGGGCGAGCATCTTACGCAGCCGCAGTCCAGAACGGTCTCTGATGGCCCGCGATTCGCAAGGTCCTTGGGACGCTAGGTGCGTCCGGAGAAGCGCGGCTGCGGGAACCATCGGGGCACCCTCACTCCGAAGGCGCGGATCGGCGCTGTGCTTCTGTCGCAGTCACCGCGCCTCTCGACGACAACGAGGAGCGGGTAGTGATCGAGAAGTCGTACGTCGACTCCGGCGAAAACCAGATCCATCACAGTGACACGACTGAGGGTTCCGGCGAGCCGAACTCTGATAGTCACGTCACGCTCACCGACCCGGACGTCTATGAATGTCCGTTCCCGGTCTACGAGAAATTGTACGACGAGCAGCCCGTCTATCGCGATCCGAAGTCAGGGAACTACATCCTCACGAGGTACGACGATGTCCGGAAGGCTTTACTGAA
Source organism: Parafrankia sp. EUN1f (assembly GCF_000177675.1). Classification (GTDB taxonomy): domain Bacteria; phylum Actinomycetota; class Actinomycetes; order Frankiales; family Frankiaceae; genus Parafrankia. The sequence continues at coordinate 62,175 of NZ_ADGX01000001.1, read as the reverse complement.
TGTGGGCGTCCTGAGCAGCAACACCGGTCTTCTCGGCGAACTCGGGTGGGATCAAAAGGCGAGCGATCTGTTTGCGGCGCAGGGTTGGTTACCGATGAACACGTTGGTCTCTAACGACCCTCCGGGGCACCGTACCTACCGTTCGCTGCTCGACAAGGTGTTCACCGCGAAGAAGGTCGCGAGCCTTGAGTCGCGCGTTCAGGAAATCATCGACGAGCTGATCGACGCTTTTTCTGACGAGCCTGAGATCGACTTCTTCGACGCCTTCGCGGCTCCGCTGCCAATGTACGTTATCGCCGAACAGCTCGGCGTGGCCCGAGAGGATCGAGCCGATTTCAAGCGGTGGTCGGCCGCGGCGATGGAGAGCATGCAGCCGCTACTCACCCCGCAACGGCAGGTCGAGCTTGCTTGCGAGTTTGTTGACATGCAGCAGTATATGGCCCGCGCGATTGAGCGAGTCCGTGCCACTCCCGACGATCGGCTCATTAGCCGGCTAGCCAACACCGAGACCGAGGGACGGCTCCTGGACATGCGGGAGCTGCAGAGTCTGATTCTTCAGATCCTCGTTGCGGGAAACGAGACGACTACGACGACCTTGGCCTCCGGAATGTCGATGCTGCTGGAGCGGCCCGAGCTTGCCGAGGAGATCAGGGTGAATCCGGATTCTGTCCGGCCGTTCATCGAGGAGACGCTGCGCGTGGCAGCTCCGCTCCAAACGCTTTTTCGCAGGGTCACGACGGAAGTAGCACTGCATGGCGTCACCATTCCCGTCGGCTCGATCGTCGAGGTGCGCTTCGGCGCCGCCAACCGCGATCCCCGCAAGTTCCCCTGCCCGGCCGATGTCGATCTGGAGCGGAAGAACAGCGCGAGCCATATGTCCTTCGGCGCCGGGATCCACATGTGCGTCGGGAATCAGCTTGCTCGTGCGGAGCTGCGGCTGGCCTTTCAAACCCTAGTCCGGCGCCTCGATGGCATGAGGCCGTCCCGCGGGGCGGATAGCGTCCGGCTGCAGCGCTCGTACACCACCTACGGACCGAACCAGCTCTGGATGTCTTTCGACCTGCGTCGCTAGACAGTGACGCTCCCTCTCAAACGGCCAGCAGGGCGTCGCGGACATCGACGGCTATCAGCCTCAAGAGAGTGTATGCCGCCCACCCGACGAGTGGATTGGTGGCGGCATATCGACGGACTGAAACATCCTGCGGGGGCGCCGGACCTGGTCGGAAGCCTCCCAACTGATGGGCCGGCCGGGTCATCCGCTCTTTCGTCGGCCATGGCCAGACGACCTGAGGAGATTTGATGGGAAAGCATGACGGCAAGGTCGCATTCATCTCCGGCGCTGCCCGGGGACAGGGACGCAGCCACGCGGTTGCCCTGGCCAGGGAGGGCGCCGACATCATCGCGATCGACATCTGCGCGAATCTGGCTGCGGTTCCCTATCCGCTCGGGACCGAGGCGGACCTCCAGGAGACGGTCAGCCTGGTCGAGAAGCTCGATCGACGGATCGTCGCGACCAAGGTTGACGTCCGTGACCCCGCAGGCGTCCGAGCTGCCATGGATGCGGGGGTGTCCGAGCTCGGGCGTCTCGACATCGTCCTCGCCAACGCCGGTGTGATGACCCCGTGCGCGGCGGAGGACATCAGCGAGGAGGCCTGGAACGAGGTCGTCGGGACTGACCTGGGCGGTGTGTTCTTCACCGCCCAGGCCGCGATCAGGCACCTTAAACGCAACGAGAGTGGCGGGTCGATCGTCCTGACCAGCTCCACCGCCGGTGAGATCGGGATTCCCCACCTCGCGCACTACGTGGCGGCCAAACACGGCGTCATCGGGCTTACCAAGGCCCTCGCGAACGAGCTGGGGGCGTTCAACATCAGGGTCAACGCCGTTCTCCCCACGAGTGTGCGTACCGGGATGATCGAGAACCGTGCGACCGTCGATCTCTTCGACCCCATGGGGGAGACCGACGGCACCCTCGAGGGCGTCCGAGGTACCTTCGCTGCCGTGCAGGTCCTGCCGTTACCGTGGCTTGAGGCGCAGGACGTCACCGATCTGGTCATGTTCCTGGTGTCGGACGAGGCTCGGCACATCACCGGCAGTTCGATGCGCGTCGACGGCGGGGCCATCACCAAGGTCTGATCAAAGCGGCCAGAACTGCCTGCGGGCCCCGATGCCATCGGCATCGGGGCCCGCAGCGTAAGCGGCCGGCGGGTTGGCCGTAGTGCCTGTGCAGCTGCGGCCGTCACCGAGGGCGCAGGATGGGCCGCAGGGCGTCGAGGACTGAGGCGTCGTCGAGGGTGGACGGCACCGGCTCGTCGATGCCGTCGGCGATACCGCGCATGGTCTTGCGCAGGATCTTCCCGGAGCGGGTCTTAGGTAGTGCGGGCACGATCGAGATCTCCTTGAGTGAGGCCACCGCGCCGACCTGGTCGCGCACCATCTGGACCAGCGCGGCGCGTAGCCTGTCCTCGTAGCCTTCGGTGGCGGCCCCTTCTCGGTCCAGGACACCGGCTTTGAGGACTACGAACCCGCGCGGGAGCTGGCCTTTCATCTGGTCCGAGACGCCGATGACTGCACATTCGGCGACGTCGGGGTGCGAGGCGAGGACCTCCTCCATGCCGCCGGTGGACAGGCGGTGCCCCGCGACGTTGATGACATCGTCGGTGCGGCCCATCACGAACACGTAGCCGTCGGCGTCGATGCGGCCGCCGTCGCCGGTGAGATAGTAGCCGTCGAAAGCCGACAGGTAGGATTTCACGAACCGCTCGTCGTCGTTCCACAGAGTGGGGAACGCGCCCGGCGGGAGCGGCAGCTTCGCGACGATCGCGCCGTCCTCCCCGGCCGGCGCGGGCCTGCCGTCGGTGTCGAGGACCCGGATGTCCCAGCCGGGCAGGGGCCGGGTCGGTGAGCCGGGCTTGATCTCCAGCAGCTCGATGCCGGCCGGGTTGGCCACGATCGGCCAGCCGGTCTCGGTCTGCCACCAGTGGTCGATGACCGGGATCTTCAGCAGTTCCGAGGCCCAGCGGTAGGTCTCAGGGTCGAGCCGCTCCCCGGCCAGGAACAGGTAGCGCAGCCCGGACAGGTCGTACCTGCGCGCGTAGTCGCCGTTCGGGTCCTCCTTGCGCAGTGCCCGAAAGGCCGTCGGCGCGGTGAACATGCTGCGCACGCCGTACTCGGACATGACCCGCCAGAACTGACCGGCGTCGGGGGTGCCGACCGGCTTGCCCTCGTAGAGGACGGTGGTCGCCCCGGCCAGCAGCGGGGCGTAGACGATGTAGGAGTGCCCGACGACCCAGCCGACGTCGGAGGCGGTGAAGATTGTCTGGCCGGGGCCGACGTCGTAGACGTTGGGCATCGACCAGGCCAGCGCGGTGGCGTAGCCGCCGCTGTCGCGGACCACGCCCTTGGGCCGGCCCGTGGTGCCGGAGGTGTAGAGCACGTAGAGGGGGTCGGTCGACTTCACGGTTACCGGGTCGGCGGGGGTCGCCGAGGCGGCGGCCTCGGCCCAGTCGGCGTCGTTCGGGCCCATCGCTGCCACGGCCTGCGGGCGCTGCAGGATGACCTGCGTCTGCGGCTTGTTCGCCGACAGCTCGATCGCCTTGTCCAGCAGCGGCTTGTACTCGATGATCCGCCTGCCCTCGATCCCGCACGAGGCGGAGACGACGACCTTGGGGGCTGCGTCGTCGATGCGGGCCGCGAGTTCCTTGGCGGCGAACCCGCCGAACACCACCGAGTGCACCGCGCCGAGCCGCGCGCAGGCGAGCATCGCGATCGCGGCCTCGGGGATCATCGGCATGTAGATCACCACGCGGTCCCCGAGCCCGACGCCCAGGCCGCGCAGCACCCCGGCGAAGGTCGCGACCTCGTCGCGCAGCTGCGTGTAGGTGTAGGTGCGTCGGGTGTCGGTGACCGGAGAGTCGTAGATCAGCGCGGCCTGGTCGCCGCGGCCGGCCTCGACGTGTCGGTCCAGCGCGTTGTGCGCGACGTTGATCTCCCCGTCGGCGAACCAGCGGTAGAAAGGCGGGTTCGAGTCGTCGAGGGCCCTGGTGGGTGCCCGGTGCCAGTCGAGCGCCCCCGCGGCGTTCAGCCAGAACCTCTCCCGGTCCTCCACGCTGGCCCGGAAAACGTCCTCGTACCTACCCACGCGGGCCTCCTTGCCATGCACGGCGCTGTTTCAGGAAAGCTCTGTTTTGGGAAAGCACGGTGCCCGCCGTCAGTGGCTCTGGGTGAACCGAAGGACGGGGAGCTTCCCTTGCTGCTCGAACCGGGCCACGACACGCTGCCCGATGCTGGCCTCGGTCGCTGGCCTGCCGTCGGACGTCACCAGGTTGGTCAGCATCCGGGGCCCCTCGTCGAGCTGAACGTAGGCGAGGACGTACGGGGCGACTGCCGCGAAGGCCCCCTCGCCCCGGTGCACGACCGTGTAGCTGTAGACCTCCGCGCCGCCGCCGGCGGGCTCCCAGCGGACGCCGGCGGACGCGTGCCGGGGGCAGAAGGGCCGGGGCGGCCACAGCGCGGCACCGTCCTCGGCGCAGCGGCTCAGGACCAGCCGTCCCTCGGTGGCTGCCTCCCAATACGGCTCGAGGCCGGGCTCGACGGGCGGGTCCACGTCGGGGAATCGCCGTTCGGCGCTGGTCATGCGTCCTCCTGCCCCAGGATCAACGTCGCGCTGCCCATTCGGGTGCCGAGCCACCCGCCGGTCCCGTGTACCAGTGCGAGGTCGCAGTTCGGAACCTGCACTGCCGCGGCTGCCTCCCCGCGCAGCTGACGCACGGCCTCGATCGTGCGGGTCATTCCCCCGCGGTTGGCCGGATGGTTGTTGCACAGTGACCCGCCATCGGTGTTGAACGGGAGGCGGCCTGTCGCCTGCAACGTGCCATCCGAGACGAACCGCCCGCCCTCGCCCTTGGCGCAGAAGCCGAGATCCTCCAGCGTGATGATCACGGTGATGGTGAACGAGTCGTAGATCGAGACGTAGTCGATGTCGGCGTGTGACACGCCGGCCTCGGTGAACGCGCGTGGTCCCGACCACACCGCTCCCGTGTAGGTCAGGTCGATCCTGCCCAGATCGGTGTGCTTGGCGGCCTCTCCGGCCCCCAGCACCTTCACCGTCCGGCGTTCCAGGGACTGTGCCACCTGCGGTGACACCACGACCAGCGCTCCACCGCCGTCGGTGACGACACAGCAGTCCAGCCGGTGCAGCGGAGCCGCGATCAGCGGTGAGCCCAGGACCTCCTCTACCGTGACCGGCTTCTGGAGGAACGCGTTCGGGTTGTGCTGGGCGTGCGCGGCGGCAGCGACCTTCACCTCGGCCAGCTGCGCGGGCGTGGTGCCGAACTCGTGCATGTGCCGCCTGGCCGCCAGGGCATACGACGCCGGGTTGCTGTGCCCGTACGGCATCTCGAACGGCTGCGCTGGCCCGGCCGAGGGCGGTACCCGCCGGCCCGCGGACCGCGGCCGCCCGCCCATCGTGATCAATACGACCGAGCACTTGCCCGCCGCGATCGCCTGCGCGGCATGGCTCACCTCAGCCACGTAGGTGGAGCCACCGAGGTCGGTCGAGTCGAGGTGCCGCGCCGCGAGACCGAGGTGGTCGGCCATCGCGATGGGCCCGCCCGGCGCGTCTCCGGAGCAGAGGTAGCCGTCAACATCTGTCAGGTCCAGGCCCGCGTCCGCGAGGGCACCGACCGCGGCCTCGACGTGGATCTGCGCAGTCGATGTGTCCGGCAGCACGCGGCCGGGATGCTCGTAGGCGCCCGCAATGAACGCCGCCCCCCGGATGCTCATGCCCGTGGCCCGCCGGCGACGTAGATGACCTGCCCGTTGATGAAACCGGCGTCCTCGCTGGCCAGCAGGGCGATCGCGTTCGCGATGTCGATCGGCTGGGCGACGCGGCGCATCGGGTTCCGCTCCGCCACCGCCTCCTTGTACGCCTCGAAGTCGAGGCCCTGCCGGGCAGCCGTCTGCCTGATCATCGGCGTCTCCACGAAACCGGGCGCTACGGCGTTGACCGTGATGTTGAACTGGCCCAGCTCGATCGCGTGCGTCTTGGTCATGCCCTGCAGGCCGGCCTTCGCGGCCGAGTAGTTGGTCTGCCCCCGGTTGCCCAGCGCCGCCACGCTCGACAGGTTCACGATGCGGCCCCACCGCTGCTTCACCATCGACGCCTGCGCCGCCCGGGTGAACAGGAACGTCCCCCGCAGATGGGTGTCGATCACGGTGGTCCAGTCGTCGAGCGACATCTTGAAGACCAGGTTGTCCCGCAGCACGCCGGCGTTGTTCACGAGGACCCCAACCGGGCCGAGCTCCGCCACGGTCCGCTCGACGGCGGCCGCGACCTGGTCCTCCTGGGACACGTCGCATGCCACCGCCACAGCGGCGCCGCCGGCCTCGGCGATCTGGGCGGCGACCGACTTGGCGTTCGCCTCGACCAGATCGATCACCGCGACCGCGGCTCCCGCGGTGGCCAGCCGCTGCGCGGTCGCGGCCCCGATCCCCTGTCCTCCTCCGGTGACGATCGCGACCCGGTCCGTCAGGTTCACCATGTGGTCGTTCCTCTCTGGGAGCGGACCGAAGAGCGGCGGCCCGCACCACTGCGAATTCCGCCTGCTGCATCCACCATAAGCATGCCATACTGCATGCCAAGTAGATGCTTACCATACGAGGTCATGCCCTACTAGGAGGAGCAACGTGGACCTTCGCTATTCCGCCGCCGAGCAGGCCTATCGCGACGAGGTCCGGTCGACGCTGCGCTCCCTGTTGCCCGCGGACTGGGCTGGCTATGGCGCGCTCGGTACGGAGGAACGGGCCCGATTCGACCCGTGGTGGCGGGAACGACTGCTGGAGAGCGGCATGTTCGCAGCGGGCTGGCCCGCCGAGTACGGCGGCGGTGGGCTGAGCATCATCGAGCAGTCGATCGTCGCGGAGGAGCTGGCGGAGGCCGGCGCACCCCAGTACCCGACACCGAACGACACCTTCGGCCTCCAGCTGCTGGGCCCGACGTTGATGCACTACGGCTCCCCGGAACAGCGTGACTACTTCCTGCCCCGGACCCTCTCCGGCGAGATCCGCTGGGCCCAGGGCTACTCCGAGCCCGAGGCCGGCTCCGACCTGTTCAACGTGCGGACCGTGGCGCACCGCTCCGGCGATACCTGGATCGTCAACGGGCAGAAGGTCTGGCAGACCGCCGGCACCACCGCGAACTGGATCTTCACCGTCGTCCGGACGGACCCGGAGGTCAAGGGAGCCAAGGGGCTGAGCTTCCTGCTCATCCCGATCGACCAGCGCGGCGTGACCGTCCGGGGCATCCGGAACATGGCCGGAGAGACCGAACTCGCCGAGGTGTTCTTCGACGATGCCGTGGCCCGCGCCGACCACGTCGTCGGCGGTGTCGGGCAAGGCGCGACGGTGGCCATGGCGCTCCTCGGGTTCGAGCGCGGCGCGGGCGGCCTGGCCCTGGCCGTCTCGTCCCGGATCGAGCTGGAGCGGCTGGCGAAGCTGATCGTCGAGAGCGGCCGGGCCGACGACACGTCGGTGACCCGGCGCCTCGCCCGCTGCCGGGCCGACGCGCACGCGATCCGCTGCCTGGCCCTGCGCACGCTGGCCGCCGTCTCCTCGAAGGCGGTCCCCGGAGCCGAGTCGTCGGTGACCAAGTGGTTCGTCTCCCGCTACCGCCAGCGCGTCACCGAACTCGCGCTGGACGTGCTCGGTCCGGACGCAGTCGCTCTGGTGGGCCCCGACACCGTCGCCGCACGCGGCCCGCAGCCGAAGGGGGTCGACCCCACCTCGCGCACGGCCTGGATCCAGGCCGCCCTGCATGCCCGGCCGATCACCGTCTACGGCGGCTCACTTCAGATCCAGCGCAACACCATCGGTGAGCGGCTGCTCGGCCTGCCCCGTGAACAGCGCCCGACCACAGCTGCTCGGTAGGAGACGGACATGCGTTTTGAACTCGACGCCGACCAGGCCGACCTCGCCGCCTTGGCCCGCCGGTTCTTCACCGACGTGCTCGCGGACGACCGTGCGGCGATCCTGGCCGGGCGCCCCGGTCAGGAGCCCAAGATCTGGGCCCGGCTGGCCACCGAGGCGGGCTTTCCCGCCATCGCGGTGCCGGCCGAGCACGATGGCGCGGACGGAACATGGCTGGATCTTGCGCTCGTGCTGGAGGCCGCCGGGCAGGCGGTGTCCTCCCAGCCGCTGCTCGCGACCGCGGGCGCGGCGGTGGCTGTGCTGCGCGCCGGCGGGCCGGGTGCCCACCCCGCGCTGACCGAGATCGCCGCCGGGGAACGCACAGCCACCTGGGTGGACGCCGCGCGGCCCGCGGACGGGCTCACCGCCAGCGCCCGGGACGGGGGCTGGCGCGTGACCGGCCAGCGGGCGCACGTGCTGCACGGGGACTCGGTCGACCTGCTCCTCGTGGCCGCGAGAACGGCGGACGGTCTCGGCCTCTTCACGGTCGAGCGGGGGAGTGCCTCCGTGACGTCCGAGACGCCACTGGACCCGGCCCGCTCGCTCGGGACGGTGGTCCTGGACGGGACGCCGGCCACCTCGGTGGCCACCGATCTCGACGAGGCCGCGCTCGTCCGCGCCCAGGCGATCACCCGCATCCTGCTCGCTGCCGAGCAGGTCGGCGTCGGCCAGGGCGTCCTGGACCTCGCCGTCGAGCACGCGCTCACCCGGCAGCAGTTCGGCCGGCCCATCGGTGGCTTCCAGGCGGTCAAGCACCTGCTGGCCGACGCCTATGCCGACGTGGACTCGGCCCGGGTGGTCGCCCGCTACGCGGCCTGGGCGGTCTCGACCCCCGCCGCTGCTGTCGACAGGCTCGAGGACCCGGTGGAGCTCGCCGCGCTCACCTGCGCCCATGTCTCCCCGGCGATCGAACGCGCCGCCGCCGCCGCGCTCCAGGTCCTGGGCGGGGTCGGGTACGCGTGGGAGCACCCTGCCCACCTCTACTACAAGCGGGCGCTGTCCTCCGCGCGGCTACTCGGGCCGGCCGACGAACACCTCGACCGGCTCGCTGCGGGCCTCGGGCTGGGACCGGCACGTCGGTGAGCGATGGACCTGTGCTGTGGTCCTCGGTGCGGTTGCACCACGGCCCGGGCAGCGCCGCCCGGCTCGCTGACGAGCTCAGCCGGCTCGGCTCGCGCCGCCCCGCGCTCCTCGCCCCCCGGTCGGTCGCGCACGATCCGGGCCTGCGAGCCCTCCTCGGCGGCGCCGCCGGGCGTCCGTACGCCAGCCGGCGGGGTCCAGCCACATCCAGGTCGGCAAGCGGATCAACTGCCGGCCGATCGGGCTCAACGCGATCGCCGGGCCTTGCAGCCGCAGCTGGCTGCGGGCCTGCTCCGCCAGCCCACCCACATCCCGGCCTGCCTGCCACCGGCCCGCCCTGGCCGTCGGCTATCCATACCGGCGGCCGGTACAACGCGTCCCGCACCCCTTCGGTCTGGCACTGGTAGACATACCAGGCACCCGGCCGACCGTCCGGGCCCCGTCGCGACCGGCCGCGCGAGGAGCGGGCCGGGCCGGTCGACCGCCGTCACCACCCGCAGACCGCCGTCGTCGGGGGCCGGGCGGAACAGCACCGGCTGGATCGCCTCTGTGGTGGGCTGGAGGTCGCTGCGGACGTAGGAACAGCGCGCGACATCCGCAGGGTCGAGCGCCACATCACCCGGAGGGCGGGTCGACCCACCGCGACCCGAGCCGCCGCTCCCGCCGCCCTGCGGTGGCGGCGCCTGCCCGCCAGGAGATGCCGGTGCGAGGCCGTCACCACCCGCGGCCAGGTCACAGCCCGGGATCGGATTCTGCGCACAGTCCGTGGTCGCGTAGCTGTCAGCGAACGCCGGAGCCCCCGCAGCAAGTAATCCCAGTAGGCATGTGCCGGTGAGGACGAGGCGTGTCAACTGCATGAGCTCACCGGCTCGACAGCGAACCGGGTCACCTTCCACGACCCGTCCTGATGCAGCCGTACCTCGGACGTCACCGCCCGCCGCCCACCCGGCTCGCGGTGAACGGCGCCCCGTCCGCACGGTGACGCAGCCAGTTCGTGCTGTCGGAGCAGTCGAACACCATCACCGTCGTCGGCGCGTCGGCCGGCTCCACGGAGGTGACCTCCGGATGCAGCACGGGGGCGCCACGCGACACCAGCCCGTTGTAATGATCGGCATACAGGCTGCCGGAGACTGCCTGTAACGCATCCCCCGATGCGTACCGCGCCAGCTCGGGCGACTGCCAGTCCGAGGTATGGCCGCCTCGGCCATCGCCTCCCACAGACCGACATATGCGGCCACCAGAGCAATGGTTGAGACCTGTGGATCGGCTGGGGAGGGCGTACCTTCCCGGTGATCGAGGTTGAGGTCTCAGTCAGGCCGACGTTGGCGCGTCGGTCGGGAAGGCACACCCGTGCTCACGGTAGTCCCCGAGGAGAACACGCCCGAGAACGGTCCGGCGGCAGGCCCGTCGCTGATCGACGGGATCGAGCTCTCGGGATTCCGGCCGGCTGGGAGCGCGCCGTCAGTCGAGTTCAACCCGTTGACGCCAACGCTGCGCTGCGTCGGACTCCTCGTCGAGGACCTCGACGCCGCCGTCGACTTCTACACCGCGGGCCTCGGCTTCGCCGCGGAGTTGCCGACTGTCAGGACGCACGTGTTCGGAGAAGAGGTCGACCGAGTGGACCTCCGGCCCGGAGTCGGACCGTCGATCGAAATGATCCGTGGTGTCTCACCTGGGGGCCTCCACCGTATGTTGGGCGTCCCGGCGCCCGGCGTCGCCTACGTCGGCTTCGAGTCGTCCGCCCTGGCGGACCTCGCTCGGCACCTCGAGCGCAGTGAGGCACGGACAGCCGAGGTCCGCGCTGGAGACACACCGGACGAGGTGTGGATCCACTCGGACTCCACCGGCGGCCTCGCTGTTCGCATCCGCCCGGCGGTTCAGAATCAGTAAGGAGTGGACATCGTGCCTCCAGGACCGACTGGTATCGGCCGTGTCATCGCCAAGGACGAGATCAGGGACGTGATCTACCAGTGGTCACGTGGAGTGGCCCGGAAGGACTGGGATCTGGTCGCTTCCTGCTACACACCCGACGGCCAGGACAACCACGGGTCGGTCAACGGCGGGGTCCAGGAGTTCCTCGGGTGGATGAAGGACTACCACGCCCACATCGAGCAGGTGATCTTCTACTCCACCGACATTCTCATCGAGTTCGTGGAACGAGACGCACGCCTTGGTCGAGTCGCACGGCATCAGCTTCCAACGGCACGACGCGGGCGCGCGCGGAGCTCGGGTCCAGTTCCTCGGCCCGGAGTGGGAGCGAGCGCGAGGCCTTCATGGATCCGCAGGTCATCGCGGACACCGCCCTGTACCTGAACTCCGAGCTAGCCGCGGTAGTCACCGGCGTGACCATCCCGGTCGACGCCGGTCACATGGTGCTCCCCAGCTTCAACCACGCACCCGTCACGTGAGCGCGGAGACGCTGCGCCACTGGCCCCGCGCACGGACCCACAGCCTTGTCTCCTGCGATGAGCCGCACGACCGGCGCACCTGCGCCGGGCCGCCCGCTCCCCACGGCGGGTCGTCGGCCCTTGACGGCGGGATCGTCCACCGGGTGGACACGGCCGGCAGCGAAGGCCGAGCGGAGTACTCCGCCATGGCTACCCGCTGCCGGCCGCTGCGGTACCAGCCGAACTATGCCGAACCAAAGCAGGCGCCCGCGCAGAAGCGGCCGCCGCAGTTCACCCGCCCGTGATCACAATCGGTGGCCCGCTGCCGCAGGGTGCACGGGCGGAGCGCGAGTGGAGATCGTGACGGTGACGTCAGTCGATCGACTTGCCGCACCGCAGGGCGGGTTGCAGCGGTACGAACCGGCTGCCGTCGTCGCTGACCCGGACGAAGGCGTAGCAGTTGCTGAGCCGGCCGCGGTTTGTCGCGAAATCGACCTTTTGGGGCAGCAGGCCGCCGCCGTCATAGTCGTGGACCCCCCGTAGGCCGCGGATGAACGACTCACGGGTCGGGCAGTTGCCCGCCGCCTGGAGGCCGCGTAGAAACAAGTCTGCGGCCAGCCAGCCATATACCGCGCTGTCCCGCGCCGGAGGTTGGATCTGTGGGGCGTACCTGACCATCGCGGTGAGAAGCCGTGCATGCGTGGGGGTGTTCGTCTCGAAGGGGACGAAGTCCACGTAGATGGTCGCTCCAGCGAGGGCGGGACCGATCTCCTCCAGCAGCGTCCCGTCGTAACCGGTCGGGCTGAGCACAACCCTGAGATTGACGCCCGCTGCGCGGACCGCCGGAAGAAGCTTGGCGAGGACGTTCGGGTAGATGATACCGGTGATGGTGTCGATTTTGGCTGCCTTCATCAGCCGGGCTATCGTGTCGAAGCTGGTTACGGCGGCTGTCACCTCGAAGGTCAGGTCAACGCTGACGCCAGCAGCCTGCAGGCTGTCGACAAGCTGTCGGTTATAATTCCGGGTGGCCTCGCTCAAGGCCATGTTCACTATCGCGGCGCGGGTTCCGCCCTGACTGCGGACGAAGTTCCCCCATACGTCGGAAGAACCTGCCGCAGCGCTGTAGTAGTGCCAGGAGAACATGTTTTCGTACGCGCCCCAGGCAGCCTCGCCAGCAAGCCCAACAACCGGGGCCCTCCGGTCGCTCAGGTACCCCGCGGAAACAGATGCAGCGTTTCCCCCTTGGATAACGCCAAAGACCCCTTCGCCTTCAACGAGCTCGCGGGCTGCGGCGAGATTTAGTGTGGTGTCCGTGGCGTCGTCCCGCCAAGAATACGTGATCCTCCTGCCGTTGACGCCGCCCGCATCATTGGCCACACCGAGACGAGCGTCCACACCGGCGCGGAATGCAAGACTACCGGACGCCTCCCGCCCTGTGTCGCTGAACAGCAAGCCGGCTCGGACTTCGGAGCTGGTCACACCCGGCGCCGTGCACGACCTCGCTCCGGCCGGCCCCGCTGAATCTGGTGCGTCGCTACAACCCGTCGCCATCACGCCAGCGAGACAGTAAATCGCCAACGGCGCGGCAATATGACGTATTAATGAAGATCTCCCGACCGGCAACACGTTTGGCTCCGTTCTCCTATCGTAAATGTCGTTGAGCGCGCGGTGTTTGTTACCCAGAGGGCCGCGGACCGTCTGGTCATCGGCTGCGATCCGGGCGGCGTCACGGATCCGCCGGGTATGAAGATCGAGGTCGGCGCGGTCCATCGCGACACCCGCCGCGTGGGCGCGCTCGGCGTGCGCCTTGAGTTCGAGGAGGCCGTCGGTGACCTGCTGGGCCCAGCGCCAGTCGTCGCCGTCGCCGGTCGCGCCGATGACGGCCTGGAGTTCCCGCAGGAGATGCGCGGTTGCACAGGGCGTGACCGGCGTCGGTGAACGTGTCGTACGGGGCCCAGGCCGTCGTGCACCGCGATGCCGGTGGACCCGGGGAGCACCCCGGCGGCGAGCATCGCTTCCCGGCCGCGCCGACGGTGCGCGGTCAACAGCGAATACTCGGCGGTGGAGGCGGAGTGAATCCAGTGATTCGCGCCGTCGACCCGGAACCCGGTCTCGTCGAAGAGAACCACGCCCGCTCCCCACGGCGGGTCGTCGGCCCTCGACGGCGGGATCGTCCACCGGGTGGACACGGGTTCGGCCGTTCCGAGCGGGTCGTCGGCCGGGCGCTCGCCGAACTCCCTCCCGGCCGACGTCCCTACGTGTTCACCAAGGCGTCGTTGCTCGAGGGCCCGGGAGGGACCATCGAGCACAGCGTCAAGCGCGAATCGATCCTGCGCGAGGCGGAAGCGAGCTTGCGGCGATTGGGGCGGGCGGCGATCGACCTCTACCAGGTCCACTGGCCCCTGCCCGCCGAAGACCTGGAGGAGGGATGGTCGACCTTCGCCGAGTTCAAGGAGCAGGGCCTCGTCCGGCACATAGGCGTCTCCAACCTCAGCGTGGACCAGCTCCGACGGATTCAGCAGATCGCGCCCGTCGAGACCGTTCAGCCGCAGCTTTCGCTCCTCGACCGCGCCGCCGAGGACGACGTGCTTCCCTTCGCACTGGGCGAGGGGATCGGCGTCATCGTCTACGCTCCCATGGCCCTCGGGTCTTCTGTCCGGCGCCATGACGCACGAGTGGGTCGCGAACCTGCCGGACAACGACTGGCGCAAGGACGACCCGCGCTTCCAGGAGCCCCGGCTGTCGAGTGCCCTCGCGCTCGTCGAGCGGCTCCGCACGACAGCCGAGCGCCTCGGCACCAGCCCGGGCACGGTGGCGGTGGCCTGGACACTGCGCAACCCGGCCGTCGACGGCGCGATTGTGGGCTTTCGCCGTCCGGACCAGGTCGACCCATTGGTCACGGCGGCCAACCTGCGGCTCGACGATGGCGACGTGGCCGCGTTTGAGGAGCTCGCCTGAAAGCACGACCTCCTGTCCCGTCCGGGGGCCGGCACGTGGACGACCGCGTGCCGGCCCCCGGAGAGGTCCCCGCCCAGCAGGACGGAACCACTCCCGTCATCCGGCTACCGGAGTCCGTCCAGATCCGCGGCGATCTGCAGAGCGAGGAACCGGTTGTAGATCCGGCTGTACGGGAAGCTACCCGCCGAGAACCACAGGTTCGGGTGACCGGTAGGCCGCCACATCCCGTTGAGCTCGTGACCCTCGTCGAGCCCCCAGAGCGGCCCGCACGCGTCGGCCACCCGATCACCGAGGACCTTGCGCACCGTCTCGCGCATGTTCTTGAACCCGGTGGCCAGTACGACGATGTCGGCCTCGAGGACCGTGCCGTCAGCGAGCTCGAGCCCCTCCGGCACGAACCGGCGGATCTCGCCGTGGGCGACCGCGATCTTCCCGTCGATGATGTACTGGGCAGAACCGACGTCGATGAGGTAGCCCCCGCCGACTCCCAGGCCGAGGCCGACCAGGCCACCGCTCACGGAGCCGTCCTCGACCCGGAAGCCTGCGCCCTCGAGGCCCTCGATGGTCTTCCGGTCGAGCTCGCCCATCTTGCGGGTCAACTCGGGGGCGATCGCGAGCATCTGCCCAAACGGCATCGCGAGCTGCATCAGGTCGGCGATGTGCACCCCCGGACCGGTTGCGGTGTACGCGGGCCCGTCGACGAAGGGCTTGCTGCCATCCTGCGTCATCACGTACGTCGCCGACCGCTGGAGCATGGTCACCTGGGCACCGTGGTCGCAGAGGTCCTTGGCGACGTCGTGTCCGCTGTTGGCGGTGCCGACGACGACGGCTTTCTTGCCCTCCCAGTCCCGACCGTTGACGTACTCGGTGGTGTGGATGACGGTCCCCGTGAAGTCGTCCCGGCCCTCGAACGTGGGGATGTTCGGCTCGGTCATGAGGCCGGTGGCCATGACGAAGTGGCGCGGTCGCAGTGTATGGGTGGTCCCGTCGCCCCGGCGGACTTCGACCGTCCAACGCTCGTCAGTGGGCGAGTACGTGGCCGAGGTCAACTTCGTGCTCGTCCAAACGTTTAAGTCGAGCGCCTTCACGTAGACCTCGAACCAGTCGGCGATCAGGTCCTTGGGCAAGTACTGCGGCCAGGTCGCCGGATACGGCAGGAACGGCATCTCGTCGAGCCAGACCGGGTCGTGCAGCACGAGCGAGTCGTAGCGGTTGCGCCAGCCGTCGCCGACGCTCGCATTCCGCTCCAAAGTGAGCGTGCTAACCCCCATGAGCTGGAGGTACGCGGTGGCCGCCAGCCCGGCGTGCCCCGCCCCGAGGACGACGACGTCCGGGTCCTGTTTGAACTCCAGCGCTTCCCGGCGCCGTGTCGCCCAATTTCGGGTGGGGATCCGCTCGCCCTTCGGACGGTTGAGGCCGACGGGGAGCTCACGACCGTCCAGCTCCTGCAGCGAGGTCATCAGGCTGTGCGCCTTCCACCGTCCCTCGACCTCGATCAGCCGGGCCACGGCGAGCCCTCGCCCCACGCTGGTTCGGAAGCTCAGGAACACCTGCACGAAACCGCTGCCGTCCCCGTTGTCCACGAACGCCGGGTCGGCCTCATCCCACACCCTGAACTCGCCGATGCCCGACGCGGCCGTCCGGTCCTCGAGGAAGGTGCGCATCTGCTGCGGCCCCCGCAGTGTTCGAAGATTCCATGACATCGCGAGCAGGTCGCGCCACCAGGAGTCCTCGGCGAAGAGATCGACGATGGCGCCGACGTCTCGGGCAGCTACAGCTGCCGCGAACGGCGGGAGCCAGGCGGCTACCGCCTCGTCCGGTGCGCTTGACGCGACGCTCGACCTACCTGCGATTGCCTGAGTCACTCGAGATCCTCCCCTGGCGCCCGCGCCGCCCTCACGACGCCGGTCCTTGGTCGCTGTGACCGTCAGCCCCTGTGGCGTCGACGGTGACGTCGGAAAATGCATAACAGCGTATCGCTGTGCATGCATAACAGCATGCACCTTGTGGTCGATCGCCGGCCATCGCTTCGCTGGGGGCCGCGGTTCACCTCGTGTGTCATCGAGGTGAACCGACTGGCCTATGCCGTGCTCATGTCCCGGTCAGCGTTGCTGCCGTAACGCGCGGCGATGAGGCCCCCTATCGGGTGCCTGACGACGACGTGACGTCGACAGCTGCGCCGCGACGGGTACTCGGTCAGGAGTGCTCGGCTCGGTTGGTCGCGACTGTGTCCTCGTGGGAGGGCCATTCCGGAAGGCTCGCGAAGTGCCGCATGAGGCGGTCGCGGGTCTCAGGCGCCTTATCCTTGTCGGCCATAGCGAGGGCCCGGGCCAGCTGCTCAAGGTTCAGCTCGGTGCAGTACGCGGGTGTTCCCGGCTGCTGACGCCAGGAGTCCGCCAGCACGCCGGCGTCGAAGGCATCGAAGCCCGTGTCCTCGACGAGGCGCATGACAGTGCTGCGGGCCTCGGCCGAGTCGGCCGCGACGGGGATGGCGATCCGACCAGGCGATCCGGCGGGAAGGCCCTTGGTCTGCTGGGTCGCTGCGAGAGCTGCGTTCCAGGCCTTCACGATCGGCCGGCCAAGCTGCTCGGCGCTCCACAGGCTCTCGACCTGCCCGTCGTCGACGGCCCTGATGTTGCCGGCGATGAAGGGGTAGTAGTTCCCCGTGTCGACGATCACCGCCTCGCGTGGGGCAGTGGCGACGAGGTCGGCGACCTCGGGCTGCCTGCCGAACGGAATCGACAGGATGATGACCTCCCGACCTTCGGCTGCGGCTGCCAGCTCCACGGCCCGCGCCCCTGCCGCCAGCACCTCGGCCGACACGGCCTCCGGTCCCCGGGCGTCCGCGACCAGGACATCGTGTCCGGCCGCGCTGAGCAGCCGTGCGAGGTTGCCGCCTATCGCGCCTGCTCCGATGACCGAGATCTTCATGGTGTGTCCCTCTCCTCAACCGTCCCCGCGCACGAAACGTCCCCGCCGGAGGGCACCGCGCATCGGCGGCGTGGCACCCGATGCGTGGGATCGTCCGCATAATTGACGACAATTCTGCACACAGATAAGGTCGCGGTCCATCGTAAGCCGCTGGACGAGGTGGTGACACCCAGGTGACGCGTCGTTGCGAACGCGAGGCGGCCGGGACGCCAGCCCACAGTAGATCTGGCGCTGGCTCACGCCGGTGACCTGAGAGGACCGCGTGCCATGGGACGCCCGGACAACGTCACAGGGACGACGCATATCGTCGACGCAGGGGAGCTGCCGCCGTTCAAGATCCTCCCCCCTTGGCGCCGTGCCTCCTGATGCAACGTGCATCGATCTCCTTCCCGTCGCGCCTCGGTGTCTGGTGGCGCACCGACAACTGGCCGTCCCGAGATGCGCTCTCGGTTGCCGGCGAGATCGAGGAACTCGGCTACGGTTCGCTTTTCTTCCCCGAAGGGGCGGGCAAGGACTCCCTGATCCAGGCCAGCACCTTCCTCAACGCCACCCGAGAGCTCGTCGTGGGTACCGGGATCGCGAATATCTACCTGCGGAACGCGCTGGCGGCCGAGGGGGCGGGCCGCACCCTGACAGGCCTCCACCCGGGTCGATTCGTGCTCGGCCTCGGAGTCAGCCACGCGTCCACCGTCGAGGGCCGCTTCGCGGAGCACTACGGGACGCCGATCGCGACAATGCGCGGATACCTCGAGCGGATGGAGCATTTCCCGGCCGACGTCGAGCCGGGTGCCGGACGGGCGCCGCGGCTGCTCCGCGGCCCTCGGACCAAGGATGATCGAGTTGGCCGCCGCGGCCAGCGACGGAGTCCATCCCTACCTGGTCACCGTCGACCAGACTCGCGCGACCCGCGAGGCGGTCGGTCCCGACAAGTGGGTCGTCACCGAGGTGGCGGTAGCGGCGGGTGGCGACATCGACGACCAGCTACGCCGTGCGCGTGATCACCTGCGCCTCTACCTGCGGCTGCCCAACTATCGCCGGTCCTGGCTACGCCAGGGTTTCGCCGAGTCCGACTTCGAGGACGGCGGCTCCGAGCGATTGGTCCGCTCCCTGATCGGCCTTGGCTCCGTGGACGAGGCGGCCGGGGCCGTCCTCGCTCACCTCGAAGCCGGCGCCGACCATGTGGTGGTGCAACCGCTCGGGGACGACGGGCTGTTTGATCCACGCCCAGCGCTGCGCGAGCTCGCTGCGGCATTCGAGCTGCCAAGCCGCTGAGGACGGCCGACAGGTCCTCGCCGCACTGTTTCGGGTGCTGCCTCGTCGCGGTCGGACCGGGTCCTGCCCGGGGACGTCAGATCGCTGCCCTGGTGACCCCACCGCCCCGCCGCACACCAGGAGCCGCGGGCGGGGCCCTTGCTCCGAACCACCGATCAGAGCGCCCCGAGCAGGTCGTCGGCCGCGCGGTAGGGGTTGGTCTCCCCTGCGACGACCGACGCAGCCAGCGAGCTCAGGGTGGCTGACCAGTGCACGTTGCCCAGGCGCTCGCGAAGGCCGGCGATGGCGATCGCCTCGATCTCGCGCCTGACGTGGTCGGTGCGCCGGCGGTGCCCCTCGCCAGAGGACGCCAGCCACGCCCGGTGCTCATCCAGCCGGTCGAGGACCTCGTCGATGCCACTGTCGCCCTCCTGGCTGGCGACGGTCTTTATGATCGGCGGCCGCCAGGCACCGGGCTCGGCGTGCCGGCCGCCGAGGGACAGCATGGCGCGCAGGTCGCCGACCGTCTGGTCCGCGCCCTCCCGGTCGGCCTTGTTGACGACGAAGATGTCGGCCACCTCGAGGATCCCCGCCTTGGCCGCCTGGATGCCGTCGCCCATCCCGGGCGCCATGAGCACGAGCGTTGTGTCCGCGAGCGAGGCGATCTCCAGCTCGGACTGCCCGCCGCCCACGGTCTCCACGAGGACGATATCGCAACCGGCGGCATCGAGGACGCGCAGCGCCTGCGGGGTCGCTGGCGCCAGCCCGCCGAGCCGCCCGCGGGTGGCCATGGACCGGATGTAGACGTCGCGGTCGCCGGAGTGAGCTTGCATCCGCACCCGATCACCGAGCAGGGCCCCGCCGGAGAAAGGCGACGATGGGTCGACCGCGAGCACCCCGACGCGCCGGTCGCGGGCGCGGAGCGACCGCACGAGGGCGGTCGTCGTCGTGGACTTCCCCACCCCGGGAGGTCCCGTCAGTCCGATCACCTGGGCCCTGCCGGTGTGCGGTGCGAGGGCCGCGGCCACCTCGCGCAGCTCGGGGCCGGCATTCTCGACCATCGAGATCAGCCGCCCGACCGCCCTCGGGTCCCATGTGCGCGCCCGCGCGACCAGCGACGGGACGTCGAGCGCAGGGCCGCCGCGCCGCCCCGGGAGCATGGCACGATCGGGCGTCGCCAGCGGCGGCCCCTGCGCCCTCGTCACGGCGTCACCTGGACGAGCCTGGATCGTGCCGTATCGCATCCATGTCGGGCATCACAGTGATCCGTCGCGCCGACGTCAGGCGACCGATATCCGCACGCCCAGCTGCGCCTTTGACTGGGGCAGTCCCATCAGCGACTGAGGCCGGCCGTGGCTCAACATGTCGTGCAGCAGCATCCGGGACGTGGCGCGATGCGCGTCCTGCAGCTCGATGAGCCGCGCCGGGTCGCGGGACTCGATCGCCTCGATCATGCGGTCGTGATCGATGGCGACATGCGAGCGCCGCTCGCGGTTTGACAGGTGAAGGGCGCGATAGGGGTCCGACACCCGCCAGACCCGCTCGAGCTCGTTCACCATGATCGTCAACGTCGACCAGCGGAACATGCCGAAGTGGAAGGCCCGGTTGGCCGTCATCAGCTGATCGAGGTCGCCCGCCTCCGCTGCGACGCGACAGTCCTCGTTCGAGCGCCGCAGCTGGTCCAGCTCCTCCTCGGAGGGCCAGTGGAGCGCTGCAAGGACCTGGGTCTCGAGAAAGGCCCGCAAGGAGTAGTACTGCAGCAGATCCTCCGCGCTGAGCTTCGCCACCGCGTAGCCGGCATTCGGAGTGCGCGTCAGGACGCCATCGATGGCGAGCGCTCGCAAAGCCTCGCGGAGCGGCGTCCGACTGACCCCGAGCAGTTCCGAGATGACTCGCTGGTCCACGCGCTGCCCTGGAGACAACTCGCCGGTACGAATAAGCCGATACAGGGCATCAACCAGCGGGTCGTCACCCATGACCCGACCTCCTCTGTGCACTCACGATGACCGTACCGGATCGGGCATGCAAAATGGGCGGCGCGGGTGGCCTCGCGTCGGCCGTCGGGCCGGCGCCGGCTCCGGGATGACGGCTGGGGGCGTCATCCCGGAGCCGGGAGGGGCCTCAGCGGCCTGGGGCCCGGGCCGCCCGCTCGTCAGCTTCGCGACCATGGCCTTCCTGGCCGCGATCCGCCCCGGATGCGTCGACGCCCGGTCGTACATCCTGGCTTCCGCCTCGAACTGCCCGGCCAGGCTGTTGTGGCCGGCTGCCTCAAGTAGCTCCTTCACCGCCTGCACCGCGATCCCGGGCTTCGCGCTCAGCAGTTCGGCGAGCTCGACCGCCTCCGTCATCAGCGCCTCGTGCTCGACGACCCGGTTGACCAAGCCGATGGCCAGCGCCTCCTCCGCCCCCACCTTCCGTCCCGTCGCCAGGATCTGGAATGCACGGCCGTGGCCGACCAGTCGCGGCAGGAAAAAGCTCGCGCCGGTGTCAGGCGCCAGCCCGACGTTGACGAAGCCTGCGGAGAACATCGCTCGCGTCGACGCAACCCGGAGGTCCGCCGCGAGCGCCAGGGACAGTCCCGCACCGAGCGCCGGACCGTTGACGGCCGCGACGGCCGGCAGCGGCAGCGCAGCCAGTCGGGCGACGACCGGGTTGAAGACCTCACGCATGCGGCGTGATCCCGGTTCGATGGGCAGCCGCGCCGCCTTGAGGTCGCCGCCGGCGCTGAAGGACGGACCGTTGCCGGTCAGGACCGCCGCGCGGATCGACTCGTCCGACGGCAGCGGCAGGGCCTCGTTGAGGTCGGCCATTAACTCGGCGCTCGTGGCGTTGCGCCGCTCGGGAGGGCGGGGGTCGACGCCGTCAGCATCGACGGCTTCGAGTGCGCCGGGCATCCGGGCGAGGACGACGTCCCGGCTCTCGTGTTGATCCCCGCGACCGTCGCCGCCGTCTCCGTCCCCGTCATAGCGTGTGGTGGGATCGCCACCGGCGCAGGCCTGGCCGCCGCGCTCGCGCTCGGCGCGGACGGCGTCAGCATGGGAACACGATTCCTGGCTTCGCAGGAAGCGCCGGTTCACAGCTATGTGAAGCGCCGGATCGTCGAGGCGACAGAGCTGGACACCAACCTGATCATGCGACAGGTCAACAACACCTCCCGGGGCGCCCGCAACATCGTCAGCGACGAGGTCCTCAGCCGTCTCCGCGCCGGTTGCGCATTCGCCGACATCCAGCCGCTTGTTGCCGGAGCACGGGGCCGCACCGTTTTCGAGACGGGCGACCTGGACGCCGGGGTGTGGACGGTCGGTCTGTCGCAGTCGCTGATCGACGACGTACTGAGCGTGGCAGAGCTGGTCCACCGGATTGTCAGTCAGGCCGAGAGCATCATCTCCACCCGGCTGCGCGAGATGGTGACGCCCACGTAACGGCGCGGGGGCTGCGGGCCGATCCGAGCGAGCGCGCGACGATGGAAGGGGAGGCACATTGATGCCTGATGGTGTCGTGGATGCGCTGGCGGATGCGGACCGTATTGGGGTCCCGGGCGAGGTGCGTGCGGCTGCTCGCCGGGTGTGCAACTGGGGCAGGTGGGGCAGCGAGGACGAGCTGGGGACGCTGAATCATATCTCGCCGGCTTCCGTGGCACGCGCCGGGACCCTGATCCGGCAGGGAAAGATGTTCTCGCTCAGTGTGCCGCTGGACTCCTACGGTCCCCAGGGGGCTGGGCCTGTTTTAGAAGTGGTTTGAGCTGGTCGGCGGGTTAGCGGCTGGTCATCCAGGCCGTGAGGTCGTGGGCGATGGCCGCGGGGTTGGTCATGGTGGTCTTGGCCTGTTCACCGGTGCGGTGGTCGTGGCGTTCGACTTCGTAGGTGACGGAGTCGAGCAGGACCGCGGAGGTGAACCAGGCCGGGTCGTCGGTGTCGGGCTGGATCACGACGAACGTGTTCCCGGCCAGGTCCAGGGACGCGATCAGCCTGGTCAGGACCCGTGCCGACGGGTCGTCGACGTGGTCGCCGTTCTCGCTGTCGGCGCAGTAACGCTCGGCGACCATGCCCCTGCCTCTCCGGCTCGCTGACGGTTACGGGTTCAGCATGACAGTCCGGTCCCGGCCAGCGGCCGGAGCCATTCGCCGATCACGGCGAGGTGGATCGTGGCCTCGTAACGGACCGCGAGTTTGTCGAACCTGGTGGCCACGGCACGGTGGCGTTTGAGCCGGTTGATCCCACACTCGACGGCGTGCCGGGCCTTGTAGTCCTCCCGGTCGAACCGGGGCGGACGTCCACCGGCCCGGCCACGTCGTTTCCGGTTCGCGATCTGGTCGGCGGGCTCCGGGATCGTCGCGGCGATCTTGTGGGCGCGTAGCCAGGCCCGGTTCGCGCGGGACGAGTAGGCCTTGTCCGCGCGGACCCGCGCGGGCCGGGTCCGGGGACGTCCGGGACCCTGGCGGGGTACCCGGATCCGGTCGAGGACGACGGTGAACTGAGGGCTGTCACCGCGCTGCCCGGCCGTGACCAGCACCGACAGGGGTTTCTGTCCCTGCTCGACCGCCAGGTGGATCTTGCTGGTCAGTCCGCCGCGGGACCGGCCGAGCGCGTGGTCCGCCGGTTCGGCGGTCACGCCGCCGGGTGTTCCTTCTGCGTGTCACCGTCGCGGCGGGCGCCGGCGGCGTGCTGGTGGGCCCGGCAGACCGTGGAGTCGACGTTGACGTCCCAGACGATCAGACCGGCCGCGTCCGCGCGGGCCTGTAAACGGGTCACAATCCGCGCCCAGACCCCTTCGCGCTGCCAGCGGCGGAACAGGCCGTAGACCGTCTGCCACGGCCCGTACTCCGCGGGGAGGTCCCGCCACGGTGCGCCTGTGCGGATCCGCCACCGGATCCCGTCGATCAACCTGCGCCGGCACCCGGCCGGACGTCCCCGCCCCGCCACCGGCAGCAACGGTCCCAGCACCGCCCACTGCTCATCCGAAAGATCCCCACGGCCCACAGCGGATCATCATCACGGCGGTGATCCACTAGGAAACCGGGGTTCTGAAACAGGCCCTAGTGGTTACCGTCGGAACCCGATCCACCTGATGTCGTTGGACGGCGGTGACGACGAGATGACCCGGCGGCTGGGCGACTGGGGAGGCCCGACGGAGCATCGTGTGGGGCAGGTCTGGCGCAGTCCTTTCCGCTTCACCGACGACTTCATCATCATGCCGCTGCAGGCGGCGACCCAGTGGGATGCCTTGTCCCACGGGTACTACGAGAACCAGTTGTACAACGGGTTCCCCGCGGACTCGATCACCAGTTTCGGAGCGGCGCGGGACGGCATCGACAAGGTCGCCGCCACCGGCGCGGTTGTGGGTCGTGGGGTCCTGCTCGATGTCGCGCGCCACCGTGGCGTGCGATACCTCGAGCCATTGTCGATCATTGAGCCCGAGGAGCTGGAAGCGACGGCGCGGGCGCAGGGCGTGGAGGTGGGTGAGGGCGACATCGTCCTGGTCCGCATGGGCTGGTGGCAGCGGTGGCTGGAGACGCGCGATACCGCGACATGGGGTCCCACGTCGCCGGGCATCAGCTGGCGCTGCGCGGAGTGGCTGCACGAGCGGAGCGTCGCGGCGATCGCGGCGGACAATTTCGCCGTCGAGACCCCGGTCCAAGAGTTCCCGGGGGTGTTCCTGCCCTTCCACATGCTCGCGCTGCGTGACATGGGGATGATGCTCGGCGAGATCTGGGACCTCGAGGCTCTCGGTCGCGATTGCCACGAGGACCGCGTGTACGAGTTCATGCTGGTGGCCCAGCCCCTCCTGATCACCGGCGCCGTGGGCTCGCCGGTCAATCCGGTGGCACTGAAGTAGTCAAGGGCTTTGTGCCGGTTGATCCATACAAAGAGCGGTCGCCGCAGCGAGTGGACCAGCGGATCATCTCGGAGCGACTGAAGGTGAGCCGGACGCTGCGTGCGGCGCTGCACGCCCTCCCGGTCGCCCGCATCCTGACGCGCACAGCCACAACAGTTCTCTGTCGTTGCCTGGTGCCCGGCAAGGTCGGCGACCCGGTCGCGGATCACCCGCGGGCGGTCGGCGGCTTCGCTGCCTGCTTCGTCCTTGAATGAGCAAAATGGCATGCATCCTTGACAACGATCCTGCATGCAAGGAACCTGTGACACGAGACACGTTCGTGCGGGGTGACGGTAGTACGGAGAGGGTGACGTGGTGCCCATGAGCCTCTGGTGGCCTTCGAGCCGGTTCACGGATGTGGGTCGGTGAGCAGCCCTGTGTCGGGAGCGAGAGCGGCGCTGGCGCTCCGGTCGGTGAGCAAGACCTTCGGCGCCCAGTTGGCGTTGGACTCGGTCGACCTGACGGTCAGGATGGGTGAGATCCACGCGCTGGTCGGGCAGAACGGGTCCGGCAAGTCGACGGTGGTGAAATTGCTCGGTGGTTACCACGTGCCGGATGAGGGCTGCGAGGCGTTCGTAGGGGATCGGCCGTTCCAACTGGGGTCGATGACGGCGGCGCATGCTGCCGGGTTGAGGTTCGTGCACCAAGACCTCGGTCTCGTCGAGCACATGACGGTTGCGGAGAACTTCTTCATGTCCCCCCGAGCGGGGTGGGTGCGGCCGCTGTCGGCTGGCGCGGAGCGTTCTCGTACGGCGCGGGCGCTGGCCGATTTCGGATACGAGATTGATCCCGGCGCGCAGGTGTCGTCATTGTCGGCGGCGCAGCGCACGGTGGTCGCGATCGTGCGTGCCCTCCACGGGGAAAGGCCTCCCGCGCTGCTGATCCTCGATGAGCCCACGGCGTCCCTACCGGGGCCCGATGCGGAGTTGCTGTTCGCCGCGTTACGGCGGTTGGTCCGTGGGAGTGGATCGGTGTTGTTCATCAGCCATCACCTGGACGAGGTGATGGGGCTGGCGGACTCCGTGACGGTGTTGCGCGATGGCCGGCTGGCGGCCACCACCTCCTCGAAGGAGTTGTCTCACGATCGGCTGGTGGAGTTGATGCTCGGGCGCCCGTTGGCTCCGCGGGCTCCGGTGGCCGGCCCGTCCCGCACCGAGGACGCAGGTGATGGTCCGGTGCCGCGGCTCACGGTCGACAGAGTTCATGGCGTGAACCTGCACGGATTGAGTCTGGAGGCGCGGTGCGGTGAAGTTGTGGGCGTCGCAGGACTAACCGGGTCTGGGCGCGAGAACCTCGCGGGCGCGGTGGGCGGTCAGACTGACGTGTCGGGACAGGTGGCGATCGATGGTCATCCGCTCAAGCCCGGTGATCCCCGCGACGCGCTCGCTCGGGGGTTGGCCTACGCGCCCGCGGAGCGTCGACGGGATGCGTTGCTGGGTGCGGCGACCTTGCGGGAGAATCTGACGATCGCCGATCTGCGTTCGGTGTCCCGGCGGCGGCGGCTGAGCCGGCGTCTGGAGCGCAAGGAGGCGCGGACCTGGATCGAGACGTTGGATGTCCGGCCTCGCGATGAGGAGCGGGCGATCCTGCAGTTCTCCGGGGGGAACCAGCAGAAGGTTGTGCTGGGTCGACTGTTACGGACCAAACCGAAGGTTCTGGTGCTGGACGAGCCGACGCAGGGCGTCGACATCGGTGCCAGGGCAGCCATTCACGATCTTATCGAGGAGGCCGCCGCCGGCGGCGCGACGGTGATCGTGTGTTCCTCGGACCTTGAGGACCTGATCCAGGTCTCCACTCGAGTGGTGGTGGTGCGGCGGGGAGTGGTCGGTGCCGAGCTGACCGGTGCGGCACTGACTGTGGAGCACCTCGAAGAGGAACTACTGCGGCCAACCGTAGTTGAATCGACCACCGCCGACAGCGCGGGCCTGTACAGGGAGAGTTCGAATGCGTGACAGGACAGGTCTGCTTGGGATGTTAAGTCCACGCCGGATCAGCGTGGTGTACCTGCTGGTCGTCATCTTCGCGGTGTTCAGCATCACCATTCCCGACCTATTCCTGTCCTCGATCACCCTGCAGAGCGTGGCCTCGAGTCAAGCGGTCGTGGGAATCCTGGCGGTCGGCGCGCTGCTGCCGTTCGTCGCGGGGGAGTTCGACATCACGGTCGGTTCCAACATGGCGTTGTCGGTCATCATCATCACGTCGCTGAGCAACTCCCACCCCGGTGTGGGGGTCATCCCCATGTGCCTGATCGCGGTGCTGGTCTGCGGGTTTGTGGGGCTGTGCAACGGGCTGTTGGTGGGCCGGTTCGGCATCAACTCCTTCATCGCGACGCTCGCCACTAGTCAGGTCATCGTGGCGGTCGCGTTGAAGATCTCCAACAACCAGCAGGTGCTGGCGTCACTGCCGCACGCCTTTATGAACCTGGGGCAGGGCCGGAGCCTCGGTCTCCCCAACGGCGTGTTCGTGGCCCTGGGCCTGGCCCTGGTGGTCTGGTACATCCTCCAGTTCACCAAGCTGGGCAGGCATCTGTACGCCGCCGGGTTCAACCGTGAGGCCGCCCGGCTGTCGGGAGTGCGCACCAGACCGGTGGTGATCGGTTCCTTCGTCGCCTCCGGACTGATCGCCGGGGTCGCCGGCGTGGTCTACGTCGGTCAGGTCGGCACGTTCTCCAACTCCATCGGTGCGCCGTTGCTCTTCCCCGCGTTTGCCGCCGTGTTCCTGGGCGCCACGCAGTTCAACTTCCGGCCCAACGTGTGGGGCACGCTACTGGCGATCTTCACACTCGCGCTGGGAGTGCAGGGGCTGCAACTGTCCTCCTCCTCCGGAGGGTTCTGGATCACGCCGCTGTTCAACGGTGTGGCCTTGGTCGCCGCGGTCATGTTCAGCCGGCAGCAGGGCATCCGGCAGGCGCAGCGCGCCGAGGTCTCAGTGGATCGCGCCGAGGATCCGGTAAATCGCGCGGAGGTCCCAGTGGATGAGAAGACCACGAGCGTGAGCCCACTGACCGAAGACGTGGCCGCGACCACCCCCGACTCCGAGGTGTCCCGCCGCTGAGCCTCGCGTCCGGTGCCGACGAACCATCGGCTGTTCGACACCTACATTCGTTGGGAGCTACCACTATGTTCGCGTTATTCACGCGCATACGCCGAGGCACTCCGGGAGCGCGCGGACTCGGTGCAGTGTCCCTCGGCCTCGCCGTGTGCGTCCTCACCGCGTGCAGCAGTTCCTCGTCGGACGTCACGTCCACCGGCAGCGGATCATCCGGAACTGGGGACGCCGCGGCGGTCGCGGCGGCGCAGAGGCGTCTCGAGCCGTACCTGAACCCGGTCGACAAGATCGAGGTGAGCACGCCGCTCACGCGTAAGCCTGACGCCGGCAAGAGCGTCTACTACATCCACTACAACCTGCCCATCGCCGCGGAACTGGACGCGCCGTTCGTTGAGGCGACCAAGGCGCTGGGCTGGAAGGGCACTGTCCTCGCGGTCGACGCGAGCGACCCGCAGTCGGTGCCGAACGCGATGATCCGTGCCGTCAGTCAGGGCGCCAACTACATCGCCGTGAACTCCGGCAGCATCCCGGGGATGGGACCGGGTCTCGAGGCAGCCAAGAAGGCGGGAGTGCCGGTCTTCCTCGCGGCTGGCGTGGGCGAGCCGGGCGGTGCGACGAACGGCGTCTACGGCAACACCCAGGCCAACACCACCCAGGTGGCGAACCTCCGGCTCCTGGACAAGATGATCGTCGACAGCAAGGGATCCGGCAGCGCGCTGTTCGTGAACGCGCCGGACTACCCCCTGCTGACGCCCCTTGATGCCCAGATGAAGAAGTTCGTCGCCGACAACTGCAGTGGATGCTCCCTCGCGACCCGGGACATCTCCGCCGCGGATCTGGGCGGGGACGTGGCCTCTGGCACGGTCGCGGCGATCCGCCAGAACCCCAAGATCAAATACGTCGTGGCGAGCTTCGACGCCCTGGTCAGCGGCCTGCCCGAGGCCCTCAAGGCCGCCGGGCTGGCCGATGTCCAGATCTTTATCTGCACTCCCACCTCCGCATCCGTGCAGATCATCGCCAAGGGCGGCTACGCGGCCGGCGTCCTACCCCCCGACGAGGACCGAACCTGGCTGCTGATTGACCAGATCGCTCGGCAGAGCGTGGGAATGGACGTCGACCAGAAGTCACACGGTGACATGTACATGCGGCTCTGGACGACGAACAGCGTGCCGAAGGGCGTGACCGGTTGGGACCCCACCAACTTCAAGGAGCAGTACGAGGCGCTCTGGCAGGTCTCCTAGGCCCAGGGGGTGTCATAGGTGATCCATCGGTCGGCCGGGATGCAGCCCATCTAATTGCGCGAAGACGACACGTCGAGAAAGGGATGCAGACATGGGATGCATGGATGGCAAGGTCGCTTTCATCACGGGAGGGGCGCGGGGGCAGGGCCGGTCGCACGCCCTGCTGCTGGCGAAGGAGGGCGCAGATGTCGTGGTCACCGACATCTGTGAGCCGATTCCGCAGGTCGCGCCGTACAACGCGACCCGCGAGGACCTCGACGAGACGCGGCGGTTGGTCGACGCTCTCGGTCGCCGGTGTCTAGCGATCAAGGCGGACTCCCGCCGGTCAGGTGAGATGAAGGCGGCCGTCGACACTGCCATCGCGGAATTCGGCAAGATCGACGCGCTGTCGGTCAACCACGGTATCGGGCCGGTCAGCCTCTGGGACCAGATGTCGGACGAGTTCTTCGACATGGTGATCGAGAACAACCTGGCGGCGGGGTGGCGCACGGTGAAGGCGGTCTTACCGCACATGGTCGAGCAGCGATCGGGGTCGGTCATCTTCACCGCTTCGGTCGCTGCCGCGCGACCTCAGTTCGCATTGTCGGCATACAGCGCGGCGAAGGCCGGGCTGGTAGGGCTGATGGGTGCGCTGGCGTCCGAGGTGGCGCCGCACTCGGTCCGTGTCAACGCTGTCCTGCCGGGCAGCACGGCGACACCGATGCTGTTCAACCAGGACGTGCTCGATGCGTTCAAGGGCGGTCCGGGCGGAACGATCGAGGACGTTAGGTTCCCTTCCCAGGCGACCTTTCTCCTGCCGATCCCGTGGATGGAGCCCGACGACATCTCGCAGGCCGTGCTGTTCTTGGCGTCCGACGAGTCGCGTCACGTGACGGGGATCGCCATGCCGGTCGACGGGGGAACGCTGGCCCAGCCTCCTGGTGTCCCGCCGACCGCCGCCGAACGCCTCGGGTCCCTGGCCGCACAACTCGACGAGCGGCAGATCCTCGCGGAGCCCTTGTGAGCCTGGTGAGCCGTCGGCCGCCTCATCGCCGGCGGCCGAGCCCGCTCCGGAGCTCAGAACGGGGCCCTAGCAGCCGCCGGGCGGGAAGAGCGCAATGAAGTACGGATTATGCTTCACCCACATGCTCGGCCCATCGCCCGGCGCCCAGGATGTCGTGCGTCTGGCCCAGGAAGCCGAAAAGGTCGGATACTACTCGATCGTGGCGTCGGATCACGTCCTGCAGCCACGGTCCTTCGATGAGTCGACGTACCCCGCGGGCACACTCCAGTCCGACGTGCACTGGTACGACTCCTTCGTTGTACTGGCCGCTATCGCCGCCCGTACCCAGACTATTCGCCTGGGTACGGGCGTCGCGGTGGTGCCGTACCGGCCCCCCATCCAGCAGGCGCAGGCTGTGGCCACTCTGGATTTCATCAGCGGCGGCCGGCTCTCCTACGGCGCCGGGGTCGGCTGGATGCGGGAAGAATTCGGAGCGCTCGGCGTCGCCTTCTCGGACCGAGGGCAACGTGCTGACGAGTACCTTCAGGTGATGAAGCTGCTCTGGTCGGGAAACGGCGAGGGCCACCGTGGTGAGTTCATCGACTTCCCTGGTGGCTACCTCAGCCCGCCTCCCACCCAACGACCTCATCCTCCGATCCTCATCGGTGGTGATTCCCCGCCGGCACTCAGGCGCATCGCCAGGTACGGCGACGGGTTCTATATCAACTGGAAGACGCCGGAAGAGTTCAGCGGGTTCTTGGAGCGACTTGCGAAGCCGATGGCGGACCGGGGGCGGCAGGTATCAGACCTGTACATGCAGCTGGGCGCCACGGACATCGACCTGGTGCGTCCGCACAAAGACCGCATGTCCAACTATGAGGCGTTGGGGTTGGACGAGATCATCTTTTGCCCGGTGTCGACGTCTGCGGCGGAGGGGCTCGACATGATGAGGGGATTCGCTGCCGAATTCTTTTGACGCTGTCGCGTGCTTGCCGGGCTCAGGCTGCCTGCTCGTGTGCGACATGACGGAGGCCGTCGGAACTCTGCCGGGCGGGAACTCGCAGGCGTGGCACTAATGACGAGTGTGGAGGGTCGACGATGGAACTAGAAGGTAAGAGTGCATTCCTGACGGGTGCCGCCACTGGTATCGGCCGGGCGGTCGCTGAATTGTTTGCGCGCGAGGGCGCGAACGTCTACGTCGCAGACATCAACGAGGAGGCAGGAAAGCTCGCCGAGACCGAGATCCGGGCGTTGGGGCTCAGTGTCACATTCGTACGGGTCGACGTCACCGATGAGGCTTCGGTGAGAGATGGCCTGGCCCAGGTCGGCTCCGAAGCAGGTCGACTGGACTGTGCGGTCAACTGTGCTGCGGTGACGGTCCAAGGTGCTCGGAACCGTACCGGGGACGTCGACGTCCAGACATTCGACGAGATCCTGTCCGTCGACCTGAGGGGACTGTTCCTGTCGGTGAAATATGAGATCCTGCAGATGGGAGAGACGGGCGGTTCGATCGTCAATGTCTCATCGGGATCGGGCGTAGTCGGTACTCGCTGGAATCCGTCGTACGTGGCGGCGAAGCACGGCGTCGTGGGCCTGTCCAAGGCGGCGGCACTGGACTACGCCGACAAGGGGATCCGCGTCAACACGCTGGTGCCGGGCGTGACCGAGACTCCGATCCTGGCCGGGATCCCGAAGTCGGTGCGGGACGAGATCGAGACACAGATCCCCATGCGGCGGCTCGCGCGTCCCCTCGAGATCGCCAACGGCGCCCTCTGGCTGTGCTCGGATCGCTCGTCCTACGTCACCGGCTCCATGCTGATCATCGATGGTGGCTTCACGGCACAGTAGCGGCGGGCACGCCCAGGGATTGCCCATGAAGTTCGTCGAGAGAAACACTGAGGAGGAGGAAACGTGAGCGAATTGAAGAGCACCGTGCTGGCCAGCGGTCTGGTGATGCCGGAGGGCCCGCGGTGGCATGGCGACAAGCTCTACGTCTCGGACATCTACGGGAAGCGCGTGGTGACCTGCGACGGCGCGGGCGTGCTGACGACGGTGGCCGACGTTCCGAACTGGCCGTCCGGTCTGGGATTCCGGGGTGACCAGCTCCTGGTCACCTCGATGCTCGACGGTCAACTGCTCGCCCTGTCCGATGACGGAAGCCTAGGCGTATTAGCTGATCTGTCCTCGTACGCTGATGGGACGAACTACTGGGGCTGCCTCATCAACGACATGGCCGTCGACGGCCGGGGGAACGCGTATATCGGCAGCTACGGGGCGGGACCTAACCACGACTCGACCGGCATCCTGCTCGTCAGGCCGGATGGCACCGCGCTCGAGGTGGCGGACGGCATCGCCGGCGCCAACGGCATCATCGTCACTCCGGACTACAGCACGTTGATCATCGCGGAGTTGGACTCCGATCACCTCACAGCGTTCGACATCGCGGAGGACGGCACGCTGAGCAACTCGCGGGTCTGGGCGCGGGTGCCGGGAGCCACGCCGGACGGCATCTGTCTGGACGCGGAGGGTGCTGTCTGGTTCGGATCGGTCTACACCCACGAGTTCTTCCGCGTGGCTGAGGGCGGCAAGGTCCTGGACCACATCCAGCTGGACAAGTGCGGCATCGCGCCGGCACTCGGCGGCCCGAACCGGACGACGCTCTTCCTATGCACGGCCGAGACCTCGAAGGAGCAGCTCGCGCGGGGAGAGGCTAAGGGGTTCATCGAGTATCTCGAGGTCGATGTTCCCGGCGCCGGCTGGCCGTGACGCGGCCAACCCGAGCCACAACGCGTGATCACCGGCTGGCGTCCCCACTTCATCCGCACGAGCTTCCGGCCTGCCGGAACCCGAGGCTCTGGGCCTTCACCGGCGGCATTCAGCAGTCCCGGTTCCACTCGCGACCGTTCGCGGTCATGATCATGGCGATCGAGTTGGGGCTGGTGAGCGCGGACATCAGTGTGAAGCTCAAGGCGTCGGAGTTCCGGCGAACCGAGTTCGACTTCGCGCCGCCGCCTGACGTCGATCACCTGCACGATGTGGACGGCGCTGTCGGCGCCTGACGCCGGTGCCACGATGAATACTGCCGAAACACCGATGACCATGCCTATCGCTTCACCCGGGGAGGTGGTGACGGGCTCCGACGCGGGATGTCGGTGGGAGCGGGTCGATCGGCGGCTGCCGCCTGATTCTTCTCCGGCCTCGTCCTCCTGAGCCAGCCTGGGCGACCGTGAGACGGGTCAGGGCCGGTGATTCAGGCCTGCGCCGTCACGGGCAGTCATAGGCGCGTCGCTCGCTTGGCGCACCGTCTCGATGCCTTGCGTGTATGGCAAATCGCATGCAAAGATGTGCACGTCGGAGTCCATGGGTGGCCGATCACTAGCCGCTCGCCGTGCCGCGAGCACTCATTGGTCAGATCACCGGGACGTGCCAACCGGTGCCACTCTTCCATCGGCTGCGGACCAACGAAGGTGAGGTGCCATGGGCGTCAAGGTATCGTCCCCGCCCCCGCGGGTTGTCGTCGTCGGAGCGGGCCTCGGCGGAGTGACGATGGCCGTCAAGCTCACCAAGGCGGGGTTCCACGACTTCGTCGTCCTTGAGGCGGAGGAAGGAGCCGGTGGTACCTGGCGGGTCAACGACTATCCCGGTTGCGAGGTCGACGTCGACTCCGCCATCTACTCGCTGCCTTACCGGGATCACGTGTTCACGCGGACGCACGCGAAGCAGCCCGAATTATTAGATTACATCGAGGAGACGCTCGATATCTACCACGTTCGGGAGCGCTTCCGGTTCGGCGTTCGCGTGGAGGAGATCCGCTGGGACGACCAGACCTGCACGTACACGGTGAGGACCGCCGACGGCGAACGTCTGGAGTGCGATGTAGTGGTGTCGGCCGTCGGCATGTTGAGCGATCCGAAGCCTCCGCCGTGGCCAGGCGCCGCGACGTTCCAGGGTCGGATGTTCCACACCCAGAAGTGGCCCAAGGACGTGGACCTGTCCGGCAGGCGCGTGGCTGTCGTAGGTGTCGGCGCCTCGGCGGCCCAGATCGTCCCGTCCATCGCCGACGAGGTCAAGCAGCTCTACGTCTTCCAGCGTGAGCCTGGCTGGGTGCTGCCTAAGCACGACCGCGACTTCAGTGAGGCCGAGTTACGGGAGCTGAGCAAACGGTCCAAGCGGCTCGGGCGCAAGCTGAAACTCATGGCGAAGAACGAGTGGGCCTACTTGTATCACCCGGTCTTCCAGGTGAACAGCAAGCGGAACCTGGCCGGTAGGGACCGCGCGTTGGCCTACCTGGACGAGGTCTTCGCAGACCGTCCCGACCTGAAGGCTGCGCTGACCCCTCAGTATCCGTTTTCGGGCAAGCGCCGGATCCTCACGGACGTCTTCTATCCGACGCTGAAGCGCACTAACGTCGAGCTCGTGCCGCACGAGGTCAGCGGCGTCACCGCGACGGGGATTGTCGACAGCACCGGGTACGAACGTGAGGTCGACGTGATCATCACGGCGATCGGCTATAAGGCCAGCGACTACCTCTCGTCTCTGCGCGTGTACGGCCGGGGCGGCCGGGACCTCCACGAGAAGTGGCGTGACGGCGCCTTCGCATTCCTGGGCACCACTGTGCCCGAGTTCCCGAACTTGTACCTCCTGTACGGCCCGAACACCAACGGCGCCGCACCGATCACCTACGTGCACGAGCGTCAGGCGGCATACGTCGTCGCCAACCTGAAGCGGATGCTTCGGACCGGGGTCAAGTCCATCGAGGTCAAGTCCTCGTGGACCGACCGGTACAACAAGGTGCTGCAACGGCGCCTCAGCAGGACCGCCTGGGCGCAGGGGAACAACTACTTCAAGGGCCCGAAGGGTCAAATCGTCACGCAGTGGCGGGACGGTCTCGTGGTGTTCTCGCTGCTGCTCAAACTGCTACGCCGGCCTGCGTCCATCGAACGGTGATCGGGGGCTCTCGATCGAGATGGGGCGTGGACGTGGAGGTGGATGAGATGGACCAGCCGAACCCGTTCGACGAGCAGCAGGGTCGTCCCCGTGCGCTCACGAGCTTCACGACCACCGGGATCCTGGCCGCGCCGATCGAGCGCGTATGGCAGCTCGTGCGTGACTTTGCAGGCATCATGGCGTGGCATCCCTCGGTCACCAGCTGCAAGGTCCAGGGTTCCGGGGTCGGAGCGCTGCGCGTGGTCCAGCTTGGTGATCGAGAGGTCGTCGAGCGGCTGGACGAACTGGATGACGCCAGGCACGCCGTCCAGTACAGCGTCGTCGTGGGCCGGCCGCAGACCATCGGGCTGACCGGCCGCATTCAGCTTGATCGGACGGCGGACGGGGAGACCGCCGTGTCCTGGCTCACGACCGTGCCGGATCTACCCGGAGCAGCTGAGTTGGTGGACGGGTTCCGGACGTACTACGCGGGTCGCGTCGAGAACCTCCGGGACGCGGTGTCCGGCTCCGCGTCCTGATCCGACCCGAGACGCACCTCGGTGGCGCGACCCGCTGTGCGATCGCCGTCCGCCGCGACCCATGTCCGGCATCTCACGAGAGGTAGGACCACATGACTGACGCCGAGACGGCTGGCATCGGCCGGGACGAGGACCGGCTCGCGCGCCTGGAACGACGGATCGGCGAGCTGGAGGACGAGCGGGAGATCCGGTACGTCCTGTCCAGGTACGGATACATGTCGGACTTCGGTAGCGTCGACGACTTCGTTGACCTGTTCACGCCCGATGGTGCGCTGGACATCTCGATGGGGTCCTCATACGGCGAGTACGCGTCGTCGGAGCGGTGGGAGGGCAGCGCCCGTCTGCGCGACTTCGTCGCGGACCCGGAGGGCCGTTGGGACAAGAGCTGGTACGGCAATGTGATGCACGTGCAGGGCAACAATGTCGAGGTGACGGTCACGGGAAACACCGCCATCGCGAGCGGCTACGCCCTGAGCATCATCTCCCGGGACGGCGGTTTGCACGTCATCGGTGCGTCGTCCAACCGCTGGGAACTCGCGAAGGTGGGTGGGCGGTGGCTGATCCGGGAGCGCAAGCTCCGCGCGCTCGGACACCGCGAGTACG
Organism: Parafrankia sp. EUN1f; assembly: GCF_000177675.1. GTDB lineage: Bacteria > Actinomycetota > Actinomycetes > Frankiales > Frankiaceae > Parafrankia. The sequence goes on along the minus strand of NZ_ADGX01000001.1, from coordinate 26,390 downwards.
CCGCGATGGTGCTGGGTCCCGGAGCGTTCGCCGCGAGTGACCGCGGCCGAGGACGTCTCGTGTCGACATCGGCTGAGAGCGATCGGGCGGACCGGGTCTTCTCGCCCGAGTCTGGTTCGGACGCCTCGGTTCACCCCGAGCTCCGCGGGCCGCTCGCTGCCTACCATGCGGCGGTGGGTGACGTTGGCATCGCGGGCATCGTCGACGTGCACGAACGTCGCGCGGCGTTCCACGCCCATGCCCGGCGCGTCGCCGCGGCGCGCACGATGCCGGCCACGGTCACCGTGCAGGACCAGGTCGTTCCTGGTGTGCCGGGCTCGCCGGCGGTGAGGACGCGGCTGTACTTCCCGGCCGGGTACGCCGACGCCGCCCTGCCCGCCTGGCTCTACCTCCACGGCGGCGGGCTGAGCGTGGGAGATCTGGACTCCTCGGACCTCGCGGCGGCGAACCTCGCGGCCGACTCCGGGTGCGTGATCCTCTCCGTCGACTACCGACTCGCACCCGAGGTCCCCTTCCCGGGCGCTGTGGACGACTGTGCCGCCGCGTTGACGTGGCTATCCGCGCAGGCCACGCGCCTGCACCTGCGGTCCGACCGGATCGGTGTCCACGGGGTCAGTGCGGGGGGCCTCCTCGCTGCAAGCCTGGCCCTGCGCTCGCTCGACGGGGACGTGCCCCCGCTCGCGAAGCAGGTCCTGATCTACCCGATGCTCGACGAGCGGACGTCGGTCGAACCGACGACGGCGGACGCTGCCCAGGGCACGTGGAGCCATTCGGCGAACGCGAGCGCGTGGGCCGATTACCTCGGCCCGGCGCTCGATCGGAGTACTCCACCGAGGCACGCGGTACCAGCGCGGGCGGAGTCGCTGCGGGGTCTCCCGCCCACGTACCTCGAAGTCGGGGCGCTCGACATCCTCGTCACTGAGAGCGTCGACTACGCCCGCCGCCTGATCGCCAGCGGCGTCACGACCGAGTTCCACGTCTACCCGGGCGCGTACCACGCCTTCGATGTCATGGCACCCGCATCGAGCGTGGCCAGGGATGCGCGCGCCCGCCGATTGCGTGCCATGATCGACATCTGACGACCGTGATCAGCATCCTGGTGCCTGCACTGAGGTGTATCCCGTTCCTCGGACACCTGCGTATCGGGAACTATATCAGCATTAGGGCCTGCAAAGGCAACGGCTCTGTGTCACATTCGGTGGTAACCGTGCGTTAGTGTCGGCGGATGCGTGCTGCCGGTCGGCAAATCGGCCAAGCCGGGCAGTTCGGCGTCGATTCGAAGTCCCGGCGAGCCCCGGCGCGGGGCGCTCAAATCCAATGGATACAGGGCAAAGTGGGCGCCGGGGCGTCTACTCACGTTTAGTCACCACCGAATGTGCACCAGAGCCGCTAACTTTACAGACCCCGTCCACCACGTCCTCGATGACCAGCGGCGAGAGACCCGAAAACACCAGCTCAACCAGACGATTCGATCCCGACATGACACATCGTGTCGCCACACGCCGGGCGGATTGGCCGCCTTCCGCCGTCAGGCCTCACCAGGGACCACACTCCGTCACCACCGAAAGTGAGCCAGAGCCCATTCTTCCGTGCACGATGAGACATCGACCCCATCCTGTGCGATTGCCTCCGTGACGCCCTCGGACGGGACATCACGATCCGCTGCAATGCGGGCAGGATGAACCCGTCCGGATGTGCGCGGCGGGTGCTCGAGCTCGGTGTCGGCGACCGGATCCGCGTCGCGGCCGTTGCCGGGGACGATCTCATGCCCCGGATCGATGTGGATCTGAGCGGCAGCGGCGGTTGGGCAGGTCCGGCCGGATCCACCTGGAGTCGGCGACTGCGGAGGAGACAACGGCGCTCTGGGTGGCGACCCTCCGGATATGCCTGGCTCTGCCGACCTGACACCGGGTCTGGAGTGGTACTACACGATGCGGGTCGACCAATTTCGTCAGGCACTTCTCGGCTGAGCGCTCCCGCTCCCCTGGCAGGACGTCACTGCCGGCAGTCGCCTGGGTGACGGAGCGCGCCGGCGGTGGCGGATCGGCGCCAGGCTACCCGCGTCGATGCCTGCCGGACACGAGGCCCGCTGCCGCACCGCTCTCGGTGAACCGCATGCGATCATCGGCCAAATAACATGCCAAGTGGTGTTCAGCCAGAACTCTGACTGTTAGTGTCGTAGGCCACGCGACGCCACGCCACGATCCGCAGAGGTCGTCGGCGCTTCCGCGAGCGCGCCAACCATCGGCTGTCCAGAGAAATCATGCTGTCCAGAGAACGATAGGAACCTACGATGAAGATGCCTTCTCGCACCCGCTTATCCCGGCTCCGGCCGGAGCGCGTGGCCCTCGCCACCCTCGTCATGCTCCTCGGCGCGACAGCCTGCGGTTCCGCTGACGGTGGCTCGACCGCTGACGGAGCCAAGCCCGACGGTTCGCCGATCAAGATCGGCTTAACAGTGCCTACCGGGAGCCCGATCTACGATTCGCAGGTCTCGTTAGACGGCGCCCGGGCCGCGGTCCGGGCGATCAACGCCGCCGGCGGCATCATGGGCCACGAGGTGGTTCTCGACTTCTGCAACAACAAGAACGATCCGAACGCCAGTATCACCTGCGCTCGCGACTTCGTGAAGGACAAGGTGGTGGCTACGGCGTTCAACTTTACCCTTTCCACGAACGGCCCCGCAAAGATCTTGAGCGACGCGGGAATCGCGCAGGTCGGTCCGATCCCCTTCACCCCCGCCGAGTTCGACAACCCGACGACCTTCATGACCGATACCGGAACCGTCGGTCAGCTGATCGCGACCTACGTGGAAGCCAAGAGGCAGGGCGCCAAGCGCGTCACCCTCGTGCGCAGCGATGCGGCCTCCCTGCAAGGGGCCGAGGACGCCGTGCGAGCCGCCGCGGAGGCCTTAGGGTTGGAGTGGGTCGACGCCCTGAGGATCTCGCCCACCACGTCGGACTGGGCCCCTGTCGTCCAACGGCTGACGAATTCGGACGTCGACTACGTGGCGACCATATTCGGCGCCTCCGCCTTGGCCTCAGCGCTGACGGCGCGGCAGCAGCAGGGCGCTACCTTCACGATGGGCGGAACGGAGTCCGGGCTCGACCAGAATACCATCAACAAACTGGGTCCCGCGGTCGACAGCTACATCATCGGTAGCAGCTTTCTGCCCGTCCTGTCCGACGACTCCGCCGCCTCACCCGACATGCAGGAGTTCCTCGGCGACATGAAGGCCGAGGAGGACGCGGGCAACGGCGGTGCCGCGCGGAACAGAATCCGAGGCGAGACGCTCCGCGCCTGGGTGGCGGTCAAGGCGATCGCCGACGTGGTCAACGCCGCCAAGCCCGCGGAGGTTACTAACGAGACAGTGCTGGCAGCCTTCAAGCAGGCGCACGATATCGATCTGGGGTTCGGCACGCCGCCGTGGACACCGACCAACTTCGTCGGACCCAAGAACTTCGAGCGCATCTCGAACGACGCCAGCTTCGTCTCTGTCGTCGACGACGGCAAGCTCAAGCTCACGAGCAAGACCCCTATCGCCCCCTTCGGCGAGAGGCACTGACGGTGGCCGGGGTCGCCGAGGGCACGTCGGCCGTACATGGCGCCGACGAGCCGGTGATCGCCACCCAGGACTTGCAGGTCGGGTTCAATCGTCGCGCCTTCGTGCGCGAGGTGAATCTGGACGTAAGGTCCGGCGAGAAAGTCGCCTTGCTCGGGGCCAACGGGGCAGGAAAGACCACCACGCTCATGGCGTTGGCCGGACTCGTCGCACCACTCGGTGGCACGGTGATGTGGCTCGGTCGCGCCACCTCGGGTCTCCTGCACCAACGCTCCAAGCATGGTTTGGGATTCGTCCCCGCCGAACGGTCGATCTTCAGCAGGATGACCGTGGCCGACAACATCCGGGTCGGGCGGTGCGCCGTCGACGACGTGCTGCGTCACTTTCCCGAGCTCGAAAAGCGCCTGACGGTCTCGGCGGGCTCGATGTCCGGCGGCGAGCAGCAGATGCTGAGCCTGGGAAGGGCGCTTGCCCGAAAGCCACGACTGCTGATCATCGACGAGCTCTCGCTGGGCCTGGCGCCCGTCGTCATCGACCGGCTCTACCGCGCCATCAATGAGGCGGCCCGTGAGGGAACCGGCGTCCTTTTCGTCGAGCAGCACGTCGAGAAGGCGCTGAGTCTCGCCGATCGGGCCTACGTGCTTGCCCGGGGGCGCATCGTCATGGCCGGCACGGCGGCAGCCGTCTCGGCACGATCGACCGAGATCGAGGAGGTCTACCTCGGCGGCCGTACCCAGGTTGACGAGGCCTCGGAGGCACACGGATGACCGACTTCTTGCAGCTGGCCGTGCTCGGTGTCGGTGCCGGCGCCGCGCTTTCCTTGCTGTCTCAGGGCATCGTGCTGATCTACCGAGGCTCTGGTGTGCTGAACTTAGCTCACGGCGCCATCGCCATGCTCGCGGCGCACATCTACATCGCGTTGAGCGACGCCGGATGGGCCTCGTGGCAGGCGGCGGTCATCACCATCGCGTTGTCCAGCCTGATGGGAGCCGTGATTCACAACGCCGTGCTGCGCCCCATGGGCGAGGCGTCGATCCTGGTCAAGTCCATCGCGATGATCGCCGTGCTCCTCATCACGCAGGCCGGCGTGACCTTGATCTTCGGCACCGACGCCACGTTCGTGCAATCGTTCCTGCCTCAGGCCGTCACGCGAGTCGGTGGGATCTCAGTCCCGCAGGACCGCATTGTGCTGGCCCTCATCGCCCTGCTCCTGACGGGGCTGCTCTACGCCGTCTTCCGGTGGTCCACGATCGGCCTCGCCATCTCGGCGACGGCCGAAAACAGCGAGGCGGCCGCCGCGCTCGGCTGGTCGCCACATGTCATCGGGACGGTGGCATGGGCGAGCGGATCAGGGCTCGCCGGGCTGGCCGGCATCCTGGTCGGGCCCTTCACCGGAGTCGACCCGCAGACCCTGACGCTCATCGTCATCGGCGGGCTCGCCGGAGCGCTCATCGGCGGCCTGTCCTCGTTCCCCCTCGCCGCGCTCGGCGGCTTCGGGATCGGCATCGCACAGGCAGTCATCCCCAGCTACGTCGAACTGCAGGGCGCGGCTCAGACCGTCCCCCTGGTCATCATCATCGGCCTGCTGGTGTGGCGTGGGAGCAAGCTGCCGGCGCGTGACCACGTCGGGGTGAAGTTCCCATCGCTGGGCGACGGCCGGATATCCGGCTACGGAGTCGCGGGGTTCGCGGCCATCGGTGCCGCCGCGCTGCTCCTGTTGCCGATCCCCTGGGTGGACGCCTTGCGGGTGACGCTGGTCTGGTCCATCTTCCTGCTGTCCGTGGTCGTCCTGACCGGGTACGCCGGTCAGCTCTGCCTGGCCCAGTTCGCCCTGGGGGGCGTCGGCGCGCTCACGACCTCGTGGTTGATCAGCAGCAAGGGCTGGCCCCTCGAGGCAGCCGCGGTCACCGGCGTCGCCGCCGCGACCGCGGCGGGCCTCCTGTTCGCGCTTCCAGCGTTGAGGACTCGCGGCATCGAGCTGGCTATCGTCACGCTCAGTCTCAGCGCCGTCCTCCACGCCATGGTGTTCAACAGCGCCGAGTTCACCGGCGGGGTGTCGGGCATGGACGTCTCGCAGCGGTCGCTTTTCGGCATCGGCATCGACTCCTTCGATCACCCTCGACGGTTCGCGATCGTCGTACTCGTGGCGTTCGTCGTCACCGCGCTGCTCGTGGCCAACCTGCGCCGCAGCAAACCGGGGCTCAGCATGATCACCATCAGGACCCGCGAGCGTGCAGCGGCGTCGCTGGGGGTCAGCGTCGCCGTCACCAAGCTCACCGCCTTCGCCGTCGGGTCGGCCATAGCCGGCCTCGCCGGAGTCCTGCTCATCCTGGGCAATCCCGTGGCACTGTTCAGCCAGTTCGATCCCATCGGCTCGCTGATGACGGTGACGCTCGCGGTGATCGGCGGCGTCGGTTACATCGTCGGCGCTCCGCTCGGGGGCCAGCTGAGCACCGGCGGCGTCGGCACCCGGCTCGGCGACTCCTTCGGTCTCGGCAATCTCAACCAGTGGCTGGTGCTGTTCACCGGAGTCTTCCTCATCCTGCTGCTCATCCAGGACCCGAACGGCATGGCCAGACCGACGATCCTGCAGGTCAAGGCCGTCAAGCGGGCGGTCCTGCGGATGTTCGGCCGGCAGCCGGCACCGGGTCGGCGGGGCCGCGAGGTCGTGGTCGACACGGCGCTCGACGCAGCGGAGGCCGGCCCTCGCCGGCGGCTCGAGGTCCAGGACCTGACAGTCAGGTTCGGGGGTGTCACCGCGCTCGCCGGCGTGAGTTTGTCGGTCGAGCCGGGAGAGGTCGTCGGAGTGATCGGACCCAACGGAGCGGGCAAGACCACGCTGATCGACGCCATCACCGGCTTCGTCGACCCCACCGGCGGCGTCGTGCGGCTCGGGGTGGACGACGTGACGTCGTGGCCCGCACACCGACGCGCACGAGGGGGTCTGAGCCGCTCGTTCCAGTCGCTCGAGCTCCTCGACGACATCTCGGTCGCGGACAACTTCCGCGTCGGCGGGCCGGGCCGGGATACGCGGTCCCTCGTGAGAAGCCTCCTCCTGCACCGGTTCGAGCCCCTGCCGGCCTCAGCAATCGGTGCCATCCGCCAGTTCGACCTTGAGCGTGATCTCGACGAACTGCCCGCGAACCTCGCCTACGGGCGCCGACGGCTGACGGCCGTCGCACGGTCCGTCGCTACTTCGCCGGCCGTGCTTCTCCTCGACGAGCCGGCCGCGGGACTGAGCGACGTCGAGTCGGCCGAGCTCGCTCAGCTGGTTCGTCAGCTGGCCGACGAGCTCCGAATCGCCGTGCTGCTCGTCGAGCACAACGTGGCGCTGGTCCGCGAGTGCTGCGACCGGATCGTCGTGCTCGACTTCGGCAGGGTGATCGCTGCCGGCGACCCGTCGATTGTCAGTACCGACCCCGCTGTCGTCGCGGCCTACTCAGGCCGGGCCAGCACCCCGGAACGCGACGAGCGTCCCGCACCGAGCGTCGTGCCAGGTCCATGACACCGACCACCATTACCCGCACGAGGAGATCATCGTGGCAACGACTCGACCTCTCGCTGGGAAGGCCGCCTTGGTCACCGGCGGGAACCGGGGCCTCGGCCGAGGTTTCGCCATACGCCTGGCCGCGCTCGGGGCGAATGTTGCCGTGAGCGACGTTGACCTCCACAACGACGGGGAGTTCGAGTTCGACAAGGCAGCCAGCGCCGGGAGGCCGGTCACCCAGGAACTCGAGCAGCACGGTGTCGAGGCCATGGCCACGCAGCAGGACGCCGCCGACTTTGCCGCCCAGGCCGCACTCGTCGAGCAGGTGCGGGAGCGCTGGGGACGACTCGACGTCGTCGTCTGCAACGCCGGCGGATCCGTCGGGCTCCCCGGCATCTCGATGGGGCCATCGATGTTTGCCTCCCAGCTCGACCCCGAGGAGTTCGACCTCATCCTGCGCCGCAACCTGGTCTCGACGGTCGCCACGTGCGTCGCCGTGGCGCCCGTGATGAAGCGGCAGGGTGCCGGGGTGATCGTCACTCTTGGATCTGTCAACGGAATCGAGGCGCTCAAGAGCGGGGCGTCCGCGCACTACGGCGCCGCGAAGGCCGCGGTGATCATGTATACGCGCTACCTCGCTCAGGAGCTCGGCCCCTTCGGCGTCCGCGTCAACTGCCTCGCACCAGGGGTCACGCGGACGGGTCGCATGCTTTCGGTGTTCGGCGAGAGCGACAGCGCGCGGTTCGGAGAACAGGCGACCCAGCTCGAGGAACGAAACGCCTTGCGTCGCATCGGGGAGGTCGACGATTGCATCGACGCGATGGAGTTCCTGTGCACCGATGCCTCGCGTTTCTTCACCGGTCACGTCCTCCCGGTCGACGGCGGGGAGCTGCGCAGCCAGGTCTGACCCGCGGTGCGGCTCGATGGGGGAGCTCGACGCAGACCGTGAGCAACGACTACTCAGATGTCTCCACGCCGAGGTCTACGACGACGAGACAGCTGAACCGCGGTCGGCGCCTGGGGCGCGCAACGCGGAAGACCGCCAAGACGCCACAACCACAGCGGCGAGATGTCGAGCGACTTCGGCGTGGGGATCAAGATGGGCGCTGCGAGTATCAGCATTGGCAGGGGCTCCATGAGACCAGCAGCTGGAGTGACGGGTCCCCGAAGGCCAGCGGGACCAGAAAGTGGCCGGGCCATGAGGGAATCGACGTCACCCGGCCGGGGCGTAGACGTCCGTGACCAACCTGTCGACGAGAACGTCAGGTCGATCTTGTCAGGCGTGTGCCACTCGGCGAACGAGGCGCAAGGGGCTCTGCTCTCGTAGCCCAGGTCGGCGATGGCACGACGCCGCGTCAATGTCTGCGTTAATTTTGCATACCTTCAGTTCGACGGAGCGAAGAGCTCCAGCGGCAACCCGCCGGGAGGCAGGGAGTGGATCGTGCGCTGGTAGATGAACCAACCCGCCGGAGTCCTTCGGTACCGGTCACGGTAGAGGCCGGCGTTCCCGATGCGGTACCCGTCGTCGTCCGTCAGTAACCGGACGAAATAGCTGAGCCCGGTGGCGTCGTCCTGACCATCGAAGGTGATCACAGTGTTCGTCGTGACGTGGAGGCCCCGGGGAAGCGGCGATCTCGGCATCGACCGCAGGTCCGCGCGGCCCCGGTAGGTGACGAAGGCCGAGGGCGGCAAGGGCGAGGAGGACGGTGGCGTGGCCAGTGGCGACCGCTCGAAGCTCAGCGCCCCGTCCGCGGTGAACAGGGTGCTGAGCTGTTCGTGGTCCTGCTGGTCGGCGGCGTGGCAGTATCGGTGGACCAGGTCGCGGATCTCGCCCTGGTCCACGAGCCGTCGCAACTGCTGGGACGCGCTCAGAATGTCTCCATGTCTCGTCCGTCCGGCGGCACGCGCCACCCTCCTCCTAGCGGTCCGTCGGCTGGCGCTCGACCGGCGCCTGCGGGCCCGATGTCACGACATCGGGCCCGCGTCGTCGGTTGCTGATGTCCCTCTGCCGTCGCGTGCTTACGCGGCCATTACCGAGGGTGCAGGTTAGGTCGCAGGGTGTCGAGTGCCGAGGCGTCGTCGATGGTGGAGGGCACCCTCTGGTAGCGGCCCCGCAGAGCGGCGGCCGGGCGGCAATGCCGTATCCGCGAAGGCATGCCATACTGTATGCCAAGCTGCTGCGCCTATGGGGTCACATCCGACGAGGAGGAGCGACGTGGACCTTCACCTGGGACCGGCACGTCGGTGAGCGATGGACCTGTGCTGCGGTCCTCGGTGCGGTTGCACCACGGCCCGGGCAGCGCCGCCCGGCTCGCTGACGAGCTCAGCCGGCTCGGCTCGCGCCGCCCCGCGCTCCTCGCCCCCCGGTCGGTCGCGCACGATCCGGGCCTGCGAGCCCTCCTCGGCGGCGCCGCCGGGCGTCCGTACGCGATCGTCGAGTCCTCGCTCGCGCAGCACAGCCCGATCGAAAGCGTCCTCGCGGCCGCGGAGCGGCTCCGCGCCGCGGGTGCAGACGCGATCGTGGTCGCCGGCGGCGGCTCCGCCATCGTGACCGCGCGGGCGACCGCGATCGTGCTCGCCGACGGACCCGAGTTCCGCAGGCCGGGAACGGCCCCGCGGCTGCCGATCGTGGTCCTGCCCACCACTCCGACAACCGCGTCCGTGAAGGCAGGCACCGCGGTGACCGAGCGCGGCCTGATGCGCCGGCGGGCGATGCTGGACCCGGCGACCCGGGCCACCGCCCTGATCGTCGACCCGCGCCTGCTCGCCTCGACCCCGCCCGCCCTAGTCCGCGACGCCGGACTGACCACGCTGGTCATGGCGGTCGAGGGCCTCACCACTCGACGCCGCGACGCCGAGGCCGAGCAGGCGCTGGGCCGTGCCGTCCTGGAGCTGCCCGATCTGCTCCGCCGCGCGGCGACCGAGCCCGCCGACCTCGGTGTACGGACCCGGCTCGTGTTGGCCGCCGCCGCCGTCGGCGATGCGACGGACGCCACTGGTGGTGCCCTGACCGCCGCGATCGCGCACACCGTCGGACACGTGACCGGGGGGCACAATGGGCCCGTCGACGCTGTGGTCCTCCCGCACGCCCTACGGCTCTGCGCCCAGCGCGACCCGGCCAGTCTGGATCGACTCGCCGCCGTACTCGGCTGCGCGCCGGTGGCGGTTCCCCTGGCCTGCACCCGGCTCCTCGAGGGCATCGTGCCGGTCAATGGCCTCGCCGAGCTCGGGGTGTCCCGCGAGGACGTTCCCGCGTTGGCCGCCACGGCGCTGATGGACCCCGCGGCCCGCGGCACGACCTTCCAACCCGTGGTCGAGGAGCTGGAAGACGTCCTGCTCGCGGCGTTGGCGGGGCCGGTCGATGCGCACCGCTGAGGGGCGAGGCCTGGCGCCGCTGCGGCCCACGGGACGGTGAGCGACCGCCCGGCGGCCCGACCCGCCCGGAGGAGAGCGGGTCGGGCCGCCGCTCAAGCGCCGAAGGCCAGCCGTCCCCTGTCAAGAACCGTCCGCCCGTCCGCGTCCTTCGTGCGGAATCGGACATCCGAGCCGCGCCGCCACACCTCGGTGCGCAGCAGCGTCCCCGGCATCACCGGTCGGCTGAACCGCGCGTACATGCCGCGAACCAGGGAGACGTCCCCGCCACGTTCCGATGCGACCAGCGCCCGGTGGACCACGCCATATGTGCAGAGTCCGTGCAGGATGGGACGAGGGAAGCCGGCTCGAGCGGCGAAGGCAGGGTCCGAGTGGAGCGGGTTGCGATCGCCGTTGAGGCGGTACAGCAGCGCCTGATCCGGCCGTGTCGCCGTCTCCACGACCTGGTCGGGTTCGATCTCGGGTTCCGCCCAGCCGTCCGGCGGCGCGCCTGCACCACCGAAACCGCCCTCACCGCGGATGAAGTAGCCGAGCCTGCTCGTCCACATCGGCCGGCCCGTCCCCGGGTCGCGTGCCTGGGCTGAGACGACCAGAAGCGCACCGCTGCGCTTGTCGTAGATGCCGTCCAGACGAGCGTGCACGACGGCCGATCCCGAGGGCGCGACGCGGGTGTGCACCTGGAGGCTCTGGTCGGCGTGCACCAGCTTCGTGCGGTCGAAGTCGCCGACCGGCAGACGACGCAGCAGCCTGCTCTGGACGAGCGGGATACCGAGAGTCGGCAGCGCCCGCAGCGCAACCCCGGCGGTGTTCTCCGTAGTGAGATCCAGTTCCGCGAGGGGGTCGGTCTGACCGGCGCCAACCCCCAACGCGTACCGGATCGTGTCGTCCTCCGTCCAGTCGACGGTGAACGGTTCGGCGCTGGCGCCGACGGCATCGATGTTGAGGGCCACTGTCATCCCCCGCTGGACGTGGCTTCGAGCAGGTTCTCGCGCGCCATCACGTCCTACCGCAGCACGCCGTCGGCGCGCAGTTCCCCGATCTCGCGCGGCGTCAGCGCGAGCAGGCGCTGCAGGACGTCGTCGGTGTCCGCCCCGAGGAGCGGAGCCGGCTGGGCTCGCCCCGCCGTGTGGCCGCCGAACCTCCACGGCACGACGAAGACTTCGACGTCCCCGAGGTACTTGTGTGACACTCGTACCGTCAGCTCCCGCTCCTTCGTCCACGCGGCGTCAGTCAGTTCCTCGAAGCTCGCCACCGGCGCCGCCGGCAGGCCGGCGGAGAGCAGGCGGTCTACCAGCTCATCGCGCTCCTGCCCCGCGGACCATTCCGCGACGGCGGCCTCGAGCTGTGACCGTCCGCTGATCCGCTCCCGCAGGCTCGACCAGCGGGGTTCCGAGGCGAACGGCGCGTCGGCGGCAACCGAGGTGAAGGCGGACCAGTCGTCGTCCCGCACGCTGAGGGCGATCCACCGGTCCTCCCCGCGGCAGGGGAAGTGACCGTGCGGGGCGATCCGCGGGTGCGAGTTCGCGGGAACAGGGATGGCGGGTTCCAGCTGGCTCTGGACAACGGGCGCCGGCAGGGCACAGAGCAGCGCCTCGATCTGCGACAGGTCGATCCACGCCCCGCCGCCCGTCCGCCGCCGCCGGATCAGGGCACCGAGCAGGACCGTGAGGGCGTGTCCGGCGGCATTCGGGTCGCCGAGGGCGGGCGAAAGGCTGCCGACGATATTGGCCTCGTCGTACCCGATCAGGGATTCCAGGCCGGACATCGCGGCCATGATCCCAGCGTAGCCCTTCATGGTCCGCAGCGGTCCCTCCTGGCCGGCCATGGACATGGACAGCATCACGATGGACGGGTTCCGCCCCGCGAAGTCGGTGTAGGACAGGCCCAGCCGCTGCAGCGCGCCCGGCCTCATGTTCTCCACCACCACGTCGCACTGCTCCGCCAGGTCCAGCAGGAGTGTGCGCGCGCGCGGATGCTTGAGGTCGACCGTAATGCTCCGCTTGCCGTGGTTCATCTGGTTGAAGTAGGGCGTGGCCTCGTGCTCGGGGCCCTCGACCTCGACGCCCCCGCGCCGGGCCTTGCCGCGCAGCCGCCCGGTGTCGAGATGGCCCTCGTGCTCCACCTTGATCACTTCGGCGCCAAGGTCGCTCAGGATCGACGTGGTGAGCGGGCCGGACCAGACCCAGCTCAGGTCCAGCACCCGCAGCCCCTCGAGCAGCCGGGCCGGCTCGGTCGCCGAGGACCCGACGGGCCACGAACGGGCCTCCGACGGAGCGTCGCCGATCTCGGACAGGTGCCACGGGACGGTCGCGACCCTGACGGGCCGCGGTGCCCTCGGCAGCTCACCGAGGAAGCCGCGCTCCGCGAACTGTGGCTCCTCGAGCGCCTCACTCATCGAGCGGATCGGTGCGACCGCCAGCCCGTGCTTCTGGCCGATCACCATCAGCTCCTCGGTGGTCTGCCCCCGCACCCAGGGCATCAGATGGCTGTCGGCCTCGTCGGCGTGCAGCCGGGCGACGACCCGCGGATCGTCGAACCGGGCATCGCGAGCCCACTCCGGATCATCCATAGCGGCCAGCAACGCCTTCCACTCCCGCTGGTTGCGGCACATCAGGACAACGTGACCGTCCGCGCAGGGGAAGATGCTGGCCGGGTAGACCCCCGCGGAGCCCGGCGGCCGGGCGCCGTCGCGGGTCCAGGGCCGCTCGTACGGAAGGAAGTTCGCAGTGATCATGCCGACGTAGTAGGCCAGCACATCCCTGGTGGCGACCTCGACGGAACGGAGGTCCGGCGCCGCGGGGTCGGCGAGCAACGTAGCCAGCCCAGCAGCCGCCCCGTAGAGGGCGGCCTGGAAGTCCGGCAGATCGAACGGCAGGGTGAGCGGTTCCCTGTCCGCGCCGCCGATGGACCAGCTCATCGCCGACCAGGCCCCTACCGACAGCGCGTCGGACGGGATCGGCCGACCATCGACCACGGCGCCTTCGACGCGGAGCACGACGGGTGGCCGCACCGAGTCGCTCGAGGGCCGACGTCCGGCCGCCGCCTCGACCTCGGACGCCCAGCTCCGCCACTCGGCGTCGGCCGAGTCGACTTCGAGCAGCACCAGGTCCGCCCCCGACACGACCTGCTCGGGCTCCATCCTCGACGCGGCGCCCAGGGTCTTGCCCTCGTGCAGCCACTGCTCCGTGAGGCTCGCGACGGTGCCGACCGCAGCAAGATCCAGCACCGGCCCATACCGGACGACAGAGGCTCCGAGCACGGAGAAGAGGCGTCCCGCGTACGCGCCCGAGGCTCGGGAGGACACCTCGACCACCCGGATTCCTTCAAGCAACGACCTGGACGGCAGCGCCCGTGCCACGGCGTCAGTGCTGATATCGCTCACCCTCGGTCTCCTTACCGTTGCACAGTTGTGCGGCTCCACGTGACCCGCTCGGACCGCGGTCCCTCCTGTTGCCTCGAGCTGCCCACCCTCGACCCGTGGGCGTCATCCGCTCGGGTGGCTAACGGGGAAGGACCCGCACGCGGCTGCGGCAGGGGCGGGGAATCCGCGCCCGTCCTGGATGCTCCTTGTACGCCCACAGGCATGCGTTGATCTGTCGATCGTCGCACGGATAGGGCAGAATTGGCAACCAATTTGCATGCAAAGCGGTGTGCATTTCGTTCGAGTGGTGGGGGGTAGCCTCGGCCGGCCTTGCCCACACGTTCCTACGGCCGTGCGGGCAGAGGGGCCGGCAGCGTCGTGACACCGCGGGAGATGACCCGACCGCCCCAGGCCGCGTCGCCGTCGGGCTGCATGTCCGGAACGTGGTCGAGTAGCTAGCCAGTACCAACCTCAACTGGAGCTTCGCCAGCGCCTCCCCCGTACACCGCTGCCGGCCGGCGACCGGCCCGGGTCGGGTACGGGGACGGCCGATCGGCCCGGGCACTCGTACCTTCTCCAGCTCGGGTATGAACTGCGGGCTGTCTGAACCGTGCCGGGTTTGATGGAGAGAGTCGGACCATGAGGATGCGGACGACATGGGCGCGCCGAGGAAGTACCCCGATGAGCTGCGGGAGCGGGTGATTCGGCTGGTGCTGGACGCGAGGGCTGAACCGGGGGCGAGCGCGAAGGGTGCGTGTCAGCGGATCGGGTCGCAGTTGGGGATCTCGCCGGAGACGCTGCGGGTGTGGGTCGCGAAGGCGGAGGTCGACGCGGGCACGCGGCCAGGGGTGCCGAGTGAGGTGGCCGAGCGGCTTGCGCAGTTGGAGCGGGAGAACCGTGAGTTGCAGCAGGCGAACAAGATTTTGAAGTCGGCGTCGGCTTTTTCGCGGCTGAGCTCGACCGCCAGCGCCGGTAGTGCTCGACTATATCGATGAGCGCAAGGAGCGGTTCGGGGTCGAGTCGATCTGCGCCGTACTCAAGGATGCCGGTGTTCAGACCGCCCCGAGTACCTACAATGCTTCGAAGAGGCCGCCGTTACGGCGGGCGGTCAACGACGCTGAGACGTTGAAGGAGATTGAACGGGTCCACGACGAGAACCACGGCGTGTATGGGGTGCGGAAGGCCTATGCGCAGTTGGGCAGGGAAGGCGGAGTGGGTGGTTGACGCGTCGGGTGGCCCGGCTCATGCGCCAAGCCGGTCCCTCGGCCGACCGAGCGGTCACCGACGCGGACGTCGAGCATTGCCGGTGTCCTGGCGCGGGTCATGCCCGCTGGTCGAAGCGCCTGTCCAGGTGCTCAGAAGCGATACGGACGCGCTGCATGCTGGGCGTGCCACCGGCCAGCGCCCAGCCGTGCGCGTCCCGGTGCATCCGCTCCACCTCATATTCGGCCGAATAGCCGTAGCCCCCGTGCAACTGGATCGCGAGATCGGAGACACGCTTGGCCGTCTCGTTGGCGAAGCACTTCGCAATGGACGCCTCCAGCGCCAGTGGATATCCGACGCCGGCATTAACCGCCGCCCGACGGATCAGCAACCGGGCCGCGTCCACCTGCATGACCATGTCTGCCAAGGCCGCCTGCACCAGCTGGAACTGCGCGATCTCTTTGCCGAACTGGCGCCGTTCCCGCACGTATCGTGTGGTGCGGTCCAACGCGGACTGGCCAATCGCCAGCGACATCGTGGCGTTGCCGAGGCGCTCGATGGAGAACGCAGCGAACAGCGTCCTGAACCCGCCCTTTGGCACGACAATATCTTCCACCGGCACCCGGACATCGGATAGGAACATGTCTGCGGAACCGATTCCGCGGAAACCCATCAGCTCCTCCTGCGGGCCGAATGTGAGCCCCGCCGCCTCCTTGTCGACCACCACCGCACCTATCCCGGCAGCACCCCGCTCGGGGCCGAAGCGGACATAGACCAGGTACTTTTCGGCGAAGCCCGCACCTGAACACCACCGCTTCGTGCCGTTGAGCACGACCTCGTCGCCGTCGATCCGGGCCGTGGTGGACGCGTCGGTGGCCGCCGAACCCGCGTCCGGCTCGGAGATCGACACCGCGATCGTCGACTCCCCGGCCGCCACCGCGGGCAGGTACCTCTTCTTCTGCTCCTGCGTGCCGAACAAGTCGATGACCCGGGCTGGACCGGTGCAGGCCTCGAACACCGGCCAGGCGGCGACCGGGCTCGCCTTCGCCAGCTCCTCCAAGACGACCAGCGCGTCCATCAACGGCCGCCCACCTCCGCCGTGCTCCTCCGGCAGCGTCAGCGCGAGCAAACCGAGCTCACCCAGACGCCGCCGCTCGACATCCGGCAGATGGGTACGGTTCCGATCCCACTCGCCTGCCCGCGGCCGGTACTGCTCGGCAGCCAGCCGCGCGGCCAGATCCCGCAGCTCCCGCTGCTCGTCGGTCAGATCGAACATGTGTCTCTCCAGTCACTATGTGCCATGGAACGTATGGGCGGGCGGCAGGTGATCGCCCCGCTGTCAGGCGCCGACCCACACCGGCGCGCCCTTTTCCACGAAGGCCCGCACACCCGATCCGGCTCATCGATTCCAAACCCGAGGCGACGACGACGTCGTACGCCCGCGATGATCCCCTGCGCGCCGAAGTCAGCCGTCTACTGGCTCGACCCGCACGCACGGTGCAGAGCGAACGACGGGATGTGCTCGGGCAGACCGGCGGCCAGCCACGCCCACCGGCCGACCGGCCCGGACTGACCGGCGCAGCGCCCCCGTGCGGAGGACGGCGAGGGCAGGGCTACACGCACGGCGTCAAGAGCAGGACCGCAGGACTGGAGCGAGCTCGCGCCACTGGTCGAGCGGGGCCACCGTCGTGTCCGGCGACAGGACCTGCACGCTGACGTGATCAGCTCCCGCATCAAGGTGGGCCTGGACCCGGGACCTCACCGCGTCCACGTCACCCCAGGCGATGACAGCGTCGATCACGCGATCAGTGCCGCCACTGGAGAAGTCGGAATCGACGAACCCGTGTTTCTTCAGGTCGTTGCGGTAGCTCGGAAAGCCGAGATAAAACTGAGCGTATCTCCGTGCGATCGCGCGGGCCTGATCAGGGTCGGTCTCGAGGACCACCGCCTGTTCGGGGCACAGCAGGCGGTCCGGTCCCAACACTGCCCGGGCGGCAGCCGTGTGCTCCGGGGCCACGAAATAGGGATGGGCTCCCGCACTTCGCCGCCCCGCCAACTCGAGCATCCTCGGCCCGACAGCCGCGAGGACACGGGGAGGTGTGTTGGTGGGAGCGGGAGACTGGTAGCGGACCTCGTCCATCGCGTCCAGGTAGGACGACATTCGCTTCAGAGGACTGCTATACACATGTCCCCGCACACCTTCCACGATGGCCGGCTGGCTGACGCCCATACCCAGCAGAAAACGGCCGTCGAACGCCTCCGCGAGGGTGAGCTGGCCTGCCACCATGGCCGCAGCGTCACGAGCCCAGATGTTGGCGACTCCCGTCGCCACGACCATATGGCGGGTGGCGCTCAGAAGGAGCGAGGCATTCACGAAGATCTCACGACGTAGGCCTTCCGAGATCCACAGCGAGGGGTAGCCCAGATCCTCCAGTTCCTGGACCACATCACGGGCCATCGAAGCCGGCAGCAGGTCCAGGGCCTGGCTCCACAGACCTACCCGACCCAGGGCGCGGATCGGATCCACGCCCACATCGCTCGTTCTCGCTGTACTGGCTGCAGCCACTGCCGTCTCCTTCCACGCCACGAGGGCCTCCCCGACCACAATTCTCGTGCGAGCGACAACCCGTCCCTGGCTGGGCAGGTCAGCCCGTCAGCTGCTTCGCCCCAGCGAGGACGTCCGCAGCCGTCGGCAGGAAAGGCAGTCCCGACGGGGCGTAGGGCGCCGGCGTGTAGGCCGCTCCCAGACGCTTGACCGGTGCGAGAAGCTCCTCGAAGAGCTCCTCGTGGATCCTGGCGGCGATCTCCGCGCCGGGTCCGCAGAACATCGTGGCGTCGTGCAGCACGATCGCTCGGCGAGTCAGGCTCACCGACTGGAGAACGGTGTCCCAGTCAAGCGGCATGAGGGTACGCAGGTCGATGACCTCGAGCGAGATGCCGGCCGCCGCCGCCTGCTCCGCGGCCTCGAGTGCCGTGTGGACCGCCGCCCCATAGGTGATCACCGAGACGTCACTGCCGGCGCGCTTGACCGCCGCCTCGCCGAGAGGGATCCGGAACTCCCCGACCGGGACGTCGCCCTTCTGGCTGAAGACCATCGCGAAGTTCTCGACGAACAGGCACGGGTCATCGTCGGCAATGCACGACGCAAGCAGGCCCTTGGCCTCGGTCGCGGTCGACGGCATGACGACCTTGATACCTGGTGTGTGCATGAACCACGCCTCGAGCGACTGGGCGTGCTGAGCCCCGAATCGCTGCATGCCGATGCACGTCCGGATGGTCAGCGGAACGGGAGAGGCTCCGCCGGACATGTAGCGGAGCTTGGCCGCGTGGTTGACGATCTGGTCTAGGGCCACGGCGGTGAAGTCCATGTACATGACCTCGGCGACCGGCCGGTAGCCGCCGAGCGCCGCCCCGATCGCGGCCCCGACGATGGCCTGCTCCGCGATAGGGGTCGCACGGACCCGGCCGGTTCCGTACTTCGTGGAGAGGCCCTTCGTGACCTTCAGGACGCCACCGGCGGGGTCGGCCACGTCCTCCCCGATGATGATGACCTTGTCGTCGAGCTCCATGGCGTGGTCCAGCGCGGAGTTGAGCGCGGCAGCCATGGTCATCCGCGTGACCTGTCGGTCGGCTGTGGTCGTCACAGTCCCTGCACCAGCCTCTCGTCGGCGAAGACATCGGTGAACCGCTCGGACGGCGGCGGGAACGGCTCTTCGAGGGCCTTGCTGAACGCGGCGTCGACCTCGGCAGCGATCTGACTGTCGATCTCCTCGATCTCGGCGACCGGGGCGACGCCCTGCTCGACCATCCTCCGCCGGAAGGTCGGGACGGGATCCCGCTCCAGCGCACGGGCCAGCGCGTCCTTCGGGACGTAGGAGTAGTCGGAGACGCCCGAGTGCCCGGTGAGGCGGTAGGTGACCACCTCAAGGAAGGTCGGGCCCTCGCCTCGGCGAGCCCGCTCGACGGCGACGCGCACCTCGAGGGCGGTGGCGATGGGGTCGAAGCCGTCGACCCGCGCCGAAGCCATGGCATAGGCGGCCGCGCGACCGGCCAGATCGGTGGACGCCGCGTATTCCGCGATCGGGGTGTGCTCACCCCACTGGTTGTTCTGACACACGAAGATCACCGGGAGCCTCCACAGGCTCGCCAGGTTCATGGACTCGTGGAACGCGCCGATGGAGGTCGCGCCGTCCCCGAAGGTCGTGACGACGACGCGGTCGCTACCGTCGAGCTGCGCCGCGACGCCCAGCCCGACCGCGATGGGGATGCCGGACCCGACGATGCCGGTACTGGTGACGAAGCCGACGGACTGGTCCTGCAGGTGCATCGCCCCGCCCTTGCCCTTGGACGCTCCCGTCAGCCGCCCATAGATCTCCGCGACGAGGGCGTCCAGCGAAGAGCCCTTGGCGAGGGCGTCGCCGAGGTTCCGGTAGGTGGAGACCAGCTGGTCGACCGGCCGTAGGTTCAGACCGACCGCGGCGCACGAACCTTCGAGACCCCGCACCGGGTACGTGGCCGCGTTCAGAGTGCCCGCCCGGACCTCCTGGTTGATGCGTTGATCTACCGCTGCGATCAGCCGCATAGACCGGTAAAGCCGAAGCATGTCGGCCGGTGAAAGTGCATTCCGCGTAGGGTCGGTCTCGGACAACGTGTTGGTCACCATCTGCTCCCATGAATGCTGGGGCGCGTATGCCCTAACGGTGGGCTCGTACGACTCCAGGGTCGTCGTGTCGCAGTCGATCGTTCGGTGGCCGTCGGCGCCCCGTTGCCTGCTCGTCCGTGCCGGTCTGCCCGGGTACCGCTCACGCGCCCGAGCGGACGCAACCACGACTCGACACTCCTTCTTGTTCCTACTCTTGCCGGATCTCGTGCATGCACTTTAGCATGCGAAACCGAATGGAGGAAGATATATCCTGCGGTGATCCACGAGCGCCCTGAGGGCCCGTGGGTGCCTCCTCCGACAATCCGGGGCGCTCTCCCCGGTACCGATCACGTCCAGCGAGGTGTTCACGGCCATGGCCGGCAACGATGTGACGTCACTGCTTACCCGCGCGCGAGCCGCCGACATCCGTGCGCTGGGCCGGCTGATCACCCTGGTGGAGAACGAGCCATCGATCGTCCAGGACATCAACGAGCTGATCCTCCCGCTGGTCGGCCGGGCCCATGTCGTCGGGGTCACCGGGCCGCCCGGAGCCGGCAAGTCTACGACGGTCGGCGCCCTGACCGCGGTGCTGCGAGAGCGGGGCCGGACCGTGGCCGTGCTGGCGATCGACCCGAGCTCCGCCACCACGGGCGGCGCGCTTCTCGGCGACCGCCTGCGGATGCACCAACACGACCTGGACCAGGGTGTCTTCATCCGGTCGATGGCGAGCCGTGGGAGCCTCGGCGGCCTGTCGTCCAAGGCATCGACCGCCGTCCGTGTCCTCGACGCGGCCGGCTTCGACGTCGTCATCCTCGAGACCGTCGGGGTCGGGCAGTCTGAGGTCGACATCGCCGCTGTCGCCGACACCACGGTGGTCATCCTGGTCCCGGGCATGGGCGACCAGGTTCAGGCAGATAAGGCGGGCATCATCGAGCGCGGCGACATCTTCGTGGTCAACAAGGCGGATCGTGGCGGAGCCGAGACCACGCGCTCGCAGATCAGGTTCGCGGTGTCCGGCGGTGCGCACGCCACGGCGTCATGGACCCCTCCCGTCGAGTTGACGACCGCGACGACGGGAGCGGGTGTCGACGCGGTGGTCGACGCGGTGGATCGCCACTGGGCCCAGCTTGTCTCCTCGGGTGAGCTGGATGGGCGGCGTGCGGCGCGCAGCCGTCGCGAGATCGAGACGCTGGCCCTCGAGCTACTCCATACCCGGCTCGACTCCCTTGCCGCCGCTGTCGCAGGCGGCCGGCAGGACCCGCTCTCGGCGGCCCGCGAGCTGGCGGAGCTGCTGTGGCGGGCAGGCCCGTAGTTCTCTGCGCCGGGCGACCGCGTTCACGCGAGTGGCCCGATCAGCGGCCCGAGTACTTCGGACTGCGCTTCTCGATGAAGGCGGCGATGCCTTCGAGCAGGTCCTGCGAGCTCATGGTCTCCGCCTCATAGGCGAAGGAGAGCTCGAGGACCTCCTCCGCACGCAGGCGCATCACGTGGTTGAGGGACCGCTTGGTCCCCTGCACCGCGAGCGGCGGCAGCGCGGCGATGCGATCGGCTAGGGCCCGGGCCGTCGGAAGGACCTCCTCGGGGGTCTCCACCAGGTCCGACACCACGCCCAGGGCGGCCGCGTCCTCGGCGAGCAAGGGGTCGCCGGTGAGCAGGTGACGCTTTGCCTTCACCATGCCCATGGCCGCCGGCCACATGACGGCACCGCCGTCCCCCGCGACGAGGCCGATTGCGACGTGCGAGTCGACGATCCGCACGCCGCGCGCCGCGACGACCGCGTCGCAGGCCAGGACGAGTGTCGACCCCAGGCCGACCGCGTGACCGTGGACGGCCGCGACGACCGGTACCGGCGTGTTGAACAACGTGTCGATCAAGCGCCGGCCGGCGTCGGTCCCGCGGTGGATGGCCGCCAGGTCGCCGTGCTTCGCCTTCATCATCTCCATGTCGCCGCCGGCGGAGAAGACCCGGCCCTGCGCACCCAGGACGACGCACCGCGTGGTGCCGTCCACGGATACCTCGCGGAAGGCGGCGATCAGCGCGTCCCGGAGCTCGTCGTCCACGCGGTTCAGCAGGTCGGGACGGGTAAGGATGATGTCGGTCCGCCCGTTGTCGTGCGTGGTGATGCCGATCGGGGCCATGATCACTGAACTCCTCGCTCATACAGGAAGGCATGTCATACTGCATGCCAATCCGGTTTGCAGGCAAGGCCGTACACGAAAGCACCTGGCCGACCTGCGACCGCGGCTACGGGTTCGACCGACAACGCCGATGGGGTGGGCATGGCGACTCTGGGAATCATCGGAAGCGGCAACATCGGCTCGGCGGTGGCGCGGCTGGCGGTCAGCTGCGGGGAGACGGTGGTCGTGGCCAACTCGCGCGGACCGGAGAGCCTGGGCGAGCTCGTCGCGGAACTGGGCCCGTCCTCCTCCGCCGGTACGATCGATCAGGCTGCCGCTGCAAAGCTGGTCGTTCTTTCCGTGCCGTTGTTCGCGATCCCGTCCCTGCCGAGTGGGCTCCTGAAGAACCAGATTGTTCTGGACACGACCAACTACTATCCGTCCCGTGACGGCCGGGTCGCCGAGCTCGACTCCGACGAACGGACGACGAGCCAGCTGGTGCTTGACTGGCTGGGCGGCGACGCCCGTGTCGTCAAGGTGTTCAACAACATCCTGGCGCACCACATCCCCCAGCTAGCGCGCCCAGTGGGAGTCGCGGCCCGGACGGCGCTGCCGGTCGCGTCCGACGATGACGAGGCGAAGACCGTCGCGGTCGAGCTCATCGAGCGGCTCGGGTTCGAGACCGTCGACGCCGGTTCGCTGTCCGAGAGCTGGCGGTTCGAGCCCGAGGCGGCGGCCTACACCCGGATGTACCTCGCCGATCCGGCGACTCCCGTCGAGCGCTTTCTCGAGGCGCCCGGGGGCCCCGTCTCGGTGGACCGGCTCCGCTCCACCCTGGCATCGGCCACGCGGGTGCGGGTAGCTGGCCGGATCTTCTGAACCACTTTCACCCAGGCGGCTCGCCCGGGGGTCATCCGTGACGGCCCGGGCGGGCCACTCCGGCGCCCGGTAGGTCACCCGGTTCCGGCAAGAGCGTGCGCACTCCCCTCGTAGAGCGGGCCCCCGAAGCCTCGTTGCTCGAAGACAGTCTAGACGTGCATCACAAAGATGCATACATTCCTGCCTACCAAGTGGGCGACAGTGTCCTGCTAGCGGCGAGACGAGGTACCGGAGTGAACTGCTCTGAAGTGATCCCCGCGGTGTCGGCCAAGCCACCGGTGTCGTCGTGGCGATGGTGAGTGCCGCGGCGCCAGGGACGTACGCGCCCAGTGCCCAGACAGTTCTCGAGGCGAGGGACCTGACTACCGGTTACGGAGAGCTCGCCGCGGTACGGGGCGTCGACCTCCAGGTCCGGGCCGGTGAGATCGTGGCGCTCCTGGGCCCCAACGGAGCTGGCAAGACGACGACCTTGGCGGCCTTGGCCGGCGCGCTTCCGGCGCTCGGTGGCGAGGTGCGCCTCCTGGGCAAGCCGGTGACGGGACCGGTCCATGCCCGCGTCCGCAGCGGTCTCGGGTACCTGCCTTCCGATCGTGCGATCGTCAACCGACTGACGGTCGCGGAGAACCTCAAGCTCGGTCGCGGCCGGCCCGACGAGGCGGTCGACCGCTTCCCCGCGCTGGAAGCACTTCTGCGCCGGCCTGCCGGGCTGCTGTCCGGGGGCGAGCAGCAGATGCTCGTCCTGGCCCGGTGCCTGGTGGCCCGGCCGCAGGTGGTGCTGGTCGACGAGCTGTCCCAGGGCCTGGCGCCGATTGTCGTCCAGGACCTGCTGGCCTCGCTACGGCGAGAGGCGAAGGCGACCGGCGTCGCGGTCCTGCTCGTCGAGCAGCAGGTCCGGCGCGCCCTCTCTGTCGCCGACCGGTGGTACCTCCTGCGCCAGGGCACCGTCGCCGACAGCGGCGACGCGGACGAAGCCTCCGCGCAGCGCCTGGTCACCACCTATCTCTGAGTCCGAGCTCTCACCTCTCAGTGAGTTCTCACCTCTCGGAGCCCTTACCACCCGCACCCCGTGACAACGAGGAATCTCCATGAAGATCGCACTACGGACCAAGGTTGGCGCTGCTCTGGTCCTTGCCAGCTTGTTAGCCGCCTGTGGCTCTAGCAGCCCGACGGAGCAGGCCAGCTCGACCAGGCCGACCGGGCCCGCCCCCACCGGCGAACCCGTAAAGATCATGATTATCGGGGCGAAAAACAACCCGGTCGCCAGCCAGGAAAACATGTTCGCTGCGGCTCAGGCGCGCGTGGACTACGTCAACGACAGCGGCGGCCTCGGCGGGCGCCCGCTCCAGCTCATCGTCTGCGATGCCAACCTCGACCCCAATCTGGAAGCCGGCTGCCTTGACCAGGCGGTCAGCGACAACGTCGCCGCGATCGTGGGGTCGATGCTCCTGTTCACCCGGGACTACAGCAAGCTGGAGGCCGCGAGCATCCCCCTGATCGCGACGCAGAGTCTGAGTCCGGGTGAGATCGCCTACCCGCATGCCTACCTGCTCGGCAACAACATGGGCTGGTTCAAGGGCCTCGGCCGGCTGGTCGCGGACGAGAAGAACGACACGGTCGCTGTGACCTACACCGACACGACCACCGGTGCCTTCGCCAACACTCTGATCCGCAGTGTCCTCGACCCCGCGGGGGTCAAAGTGATTACGTCGCTGGCACACGCGGCTTCGAGCGGCGACCGATCAGCGGAGGCGGCGAGCCTCGCTCGGGGCAATCCCAGCGCCGTGGTGTTGGCGGGCACCGCAGAGGCGGTCGTCCCGCTGATCCAGGCGGTGCGGCAGACGGGATACGCCGGCCGCATCTACACCTACTCGTCCGCCCTGCCGCCTAGCGGAGTCGAGGCCCTGCGGGATGCGGGCGAGGGCGTTCGGGTCGTCGGCCGCGGCCGCTTCCTCTCCGACACCGGTCCCGAGATGCGTCAGTACAAGGACGACATCCTCAACTACGCACCCGCCGGCACCCGCATGGACGAGCGTGGAACCAACGGCTGGTCGTCGGTGGAGCTGTTCGCGAAGGTGATGGCGAACTCCGCGGGCTCGTTCACCGGCCAGGATGTCATCGCGGCGTTCGACCGCCTCACGACCCCGGTCGAAGCCGGGACATTCGGCCCCTTCCTCGGTGCCGGGACGAGTTGCGATACCGAGTATCCGACGATTCTCAACACCCAGTACATGGTCGGCACGATCAAAGACGGCCAGATCGTCGCGGACACCGGGAAGTTCGAGAGCTACTGCTGACGGACTAGTCCGGTCCACTCTGCTGAGGAAGCGAGAGCGACGATGGAGATCCTTCGTTTTGCCCTGCTGGGGCTCGGGATCGGAGCGCTGTACACCGTCTGCGCGCAAGGGCTCGTCCTGATCTATCGCGCTTCCGGCGTGGTGAACTTCGCGCAGGGCGCCTTCGTGATGACGGGCGCGTACGTCTACTACGAGCTCGGTACGGTGCGCGAACTGGCGATGCCGATCGTGCTTGTCCTGGTCATCGCGGTCGGCGGCGTTCTCGGCCTGCTGATGCATCGTGTGTTGATGGCCCCGTTGCGTCACGCGTCTCCCCTCGTGCGAGCGGTGGCGACGCTGGGCGTCCTCGCCCTTCTGCAGAGCATCGCCGTGCTCCGCTACACGCACAGCATTGTCACCGCGGACGCGATCCTGCCCCATGGTCCGGTCGATCTGGGCGGAGTCGTCGTGACGGAGGATCGCATGATCCTCTTCGGGTTCGGACTCCTCATCACCGCAGTGCTGTGGGTCGTCTACCGCTTCAGCCGCTTCGGCCGCATCACGGCGGCGGTTGCGGAGAACGAGCTGGCTGCTTCGGTGACGGGGCATTCCCCCGACGTCGTGGCCACGGCGAACTGGGCAGTGGGATCAGCCCTCGCCACCCTCACCGGCGCCCTGGTCGCGCAGATCACCGTGCTCGAACCGAGCCAGCTCGCGGCGCTGCTCCTGCCGGCCCTGGCCGCGGCCCTCCTCGGGGGGTTCTCCTCGTTCCCGCTGGCGCTGGTGGCTGCGCTCGGGATCGGCGTGGTGCAGTCCGTGCTGACGTTCGAGGTCTCCCAGCACGGGTGGTGGACGGGGTGGCCGCAAGCGCTCCCGTTCATCGTCGTGATCATCTACCTCGTGTTTCGTGGTCGAGGGGTCCCGCTGCGCAGCCACGTGTTCGACCGTCTGCCCGCTGTGGGCACCGGGCGTGTCAGGCCGGTCCCACTGGGCGTGACGATCATCGCCGTGACGGGCGTGATCCTGGTCCTGTCCGACGGCTGGGTCACGGCGATGTCGGTGACATTGGCCAACGCCGTGGTCGGGCTCTCCGTCCTGCTGGTCACCGGGTACGCCGGCCAGCTGTCGCTGGCGCAGTACCTCATCGGCGCGATAGGCGCCTTCATCGCTGTGAAGCTGATGGACGCCCTCGGGCTTCCGTTCGAGCTGTCGTTCCTGGGTGGCGTCGTCAGCGCGATGATCATCGGCGCGGTACTGGGCGCACCCGCGCTCCGTACCCGCGGCGTCAACCTGGCGGTCAGCACCTTGGGTATCGCCATCTCCCTGTACGCCCTGTTCCTGGCCAACACCCAGCTCGCCGGCAGCACCGACGGCCTACCCGTGACGACGCCCTCCCTGTTCGGGCTCGATCTCGACCCGGGCGAGCATCCACGCCGTTATGCGATCGCGGTCCTGGCGGTTCTCCTGGTGACCCTTCTCGCCCTCGCCAACCTC
>NZ_ADGX01000002.1 GCF_000177675.1 Parafrankia sp. EUN1f | reverse complement strand
ACGTTTCATCATCGCGCGGGTCGGCAGGCCCGTGACGTCCTCACCGGCCAGGCGGACTCGGCCGGCCACCGGCTGGCGCAGTCCGAAGACTGCGCCAAGGGTGGTCGAGCGGCCCGAGCCGAGCAACCCAGCGATGCCGACAACCTCGCCGGGCGCGACCGCCAGTTCCAGCCCGACAAGCGGGCCAACGGCCAGGTCACTGATGGCCAGGACCGGATCCCGATCCCCCGCCTCGTCCGGTATCGCCGCGGAAGCGGACGCGGTGGCCGAAGCGGAACCCACCGAGGCGGTGTTCGCCGATCGTGCCTGCTGGGACGGGACCCGCTGGCCGGCCATGGCCGTCACCAGGTCCTCCTCAGTCGGGCTCGCCGCGACCAGGCTTCGCGCCAGGCGGCCGTCGCGGAAGACCGTGAAGTCGTCGGCGACGTCGAGCACCTCGCGCATGCGGTGACTGACCAGAACAATGGTCTGCCCTGCCGCCGCACGCTGGCGCAGCGCGACCATCAGGGCACGCGACTCGGCGTCCGGCAGGCTTGCTGTCGGCTCATCGAGCAGCAGGACGCACTCGGTACCGTCCTGGTCCTGCAGTGCCCGCGCGATCGCCACCAGTGTCCTGGTGGCGGGGCGCAGCGCGCCGACCGGCGTGTCCGGGGTTGCCGGGATCTCGAGCCTGTCGAGCAGGCCCGCGACCCGGTTGCGCAGCGCCCGCCATCGAATGCGGCCGCCACGCGTCGGGAAGCCGGCGCCGATCGCGATGTTCTCCGCGACGGTCAGGCCGTCGAACAGGCCCAGGTCCTGGTGCACGAAGCGCAGGCCCAGCTGGTGCGCGCGACGGGCGGTCAGGTGCGAGGCCGGCAGCTCGGCACCGCGCACCGCGACGGTGCCGGCGTCAGCGGTGTGCACACCGGCCAGGCATTTGAACAGCGTGGACTTTCCGGAGCCGTTGCCGCCCAGCAGCGCGTGGACGGTGCCCTGGCGGACGCGCAGCGACGCGTCCGCCAGGGCCGCCGTGGCCCCGAATCGCTTCGAGACACCCAACGCCTCCAGCACGGCAGGGGTCGTCTGCGGGGCGATGGTGCTCACCCCCGCGACCAGTCCTTCGTGTATGCGGCCCGGAAGTCGACCGCCGGGGAGTAGGCGAAGGAAGTCCCTGACTCCGGCAGGTTGTGGTCGGAGTCGATGACCTGCAGGCCGATACCGGCGGGCTGCGTCGGCTGCCCGGCGAGTGTCCGGGCCAGGGCGTCGACACCAGCCCAGCCGACCCACGGGGCGCTGAAGCCGACGGTGGCGTCCTCGCCGGTGCCCTTGCGGATGAGGTCCAGGTTGCCCGTCTCGCCGAAGTTGCCGATCACGGCGAGGCTGTCGGCACGACCCGAGGACTGCACCGCCTGCGAAAGTCCAGCGAAGAACCAGCCGTCGAGCGGGACGTTGACGGCGTTCGCCTTCGGCTGCTTGAGCAGCGCGGTGGCGAACTTCTGCGTCAGCTGGCCGCCGGCGACGTCCGCGTTGCCGATGGTCAGGGTGTCAAGCACCTTGCAGCCGGAGCAGGTGGCGAGCTCGGTGGTGAAGCCGTCCTGGATCCACCCACCCCAGATGGAGTCGGTGAATTTCAGGCTGAGCACCTGGGCCTTGGCGTCGGTCTTCTCGATGATCCAGTCGGCCTGCAGCGCGCCCATCTTCTTCCACCACTGCTCGGCGGTGAGGTCGGGCATGTTCTGCACGACGGCGCTGAAGAGCTTCTCCCCGCCGCGGACGTCGCAGTCGTTGCCGCCGGCGGCGACCGTCGGGATGCCGGCGGTCTTCGCCTCCTTCAGCGCGGCCTGGAAGCTGTCACAGTCCTGGCCGATGACGATGATCCCGGCAGCCTTGGCGCTGATCCCTTGACGGATGCAGGCAGACCAGCCCTGGGGGTTGAGCTGGCCGTCGCACAGTTTGGCGGTCCAGCCGGCCGCCTCGGCGGCCTCGACGGCGGACTCGGCGGGCGAGGCGCAGGTCGGAACCGATTGGCCGCAGGAGACCACCCAGACCAGACCGGTGGACTTGAGCGCGACGGTGGTGGTTGGCGGGGTACCCAGGACTCCCTGGTAGACCTCCGCGCTGGTGGCGGCCGAGGTGGCGCTGGTGACCGCAGACGTGCCTGACGAACTGTTCGTAGAGCTGTCCGAAGAGCTGGAGCAGCCGGCGACAAGCGCCACAGCGGCGAGAAGTGCGAGCCCAGACAGGCTGAGGCGGTGGCGTAAGAGCTTCACCTGGTGATTCCTCCGATGAGGCCACCGTCACTGGTGCGGTGGGCAGCGTTCATGATGTGAGCCACGCCGCACCCCGTCCACGCCATGCTGGGTATGGTCGCTATAAGTCGCTCTTATGCCCATCGGCCAGCGCTGCAGACCGGCCGAGCCGCGCGCTGGTATCCGTGAGCAACGCACGCAGCCAGATATGGGCTGGGTCGCGCTCGTACATGGGATGCCACCAGAAAGCCTCGGTGATAGCGACCGCGTCGAACGGGCACTCGAGCGCACGGACGTCCCCCGCCGCGGTGAGTTTGGGTGCGAGCCGGCGCTGGACCAGCGCGATCCGGTCGGTGCCCGCGACCACGAAGGGCAGGGCCAGGAACGAGTCGACGACAACCTGGACCCGCGGCTCGACGCCGAGCACCTGCAGCTGTCGCCCGGCAGGGGTGAACGCCGAGGGAGCGAAGTAGGTGAACGCCCAAGGCAGCTCGGCCAGCAGTTCCATCGTCAGCTCGTCGCCGACCCGGGTGTTCGACGTGGAAATCAGGCACACCCAGTCGTCGGTGTAGAGCTCGGTGTATGGCAGGTTCGACAGGAAGCCGTGGGGCAGCAGAATGCCGTCCACCGTGCGGATCCGCTCGGCCGCGTGGTCGATGTCGGTCGTGGTGTGCCGCTCGAACCGCAGCACGACTCCGGGAGCGCGCGCGACTGTCAGGTCCCACAGAGCCTCGCCAAGGACGGCGGCGGCATAGTCCGAACACAGCAGTGTGAACTCGCGTCGCTCACTGGCCGGGTCGAACGCCGGCACCGCCTCGAAGACCCGGCGGGCCCCAAGCATCGCCAGGCTGGTGCGTTCCTTGAGCTGCACGGCCAGTGGGGTCAGCTCGTAACGGTTGCCGACCCGGCGCAGCAGGTCGTCGCCGAAGTGTCGGCGTAGCTTCGCCAGGCCCAGGCTGACCGCAGGCTGGCTCACCTGAAGCCGCTGCGCGGCCCGGGTGACACTCGCCTCCTGTAGCAGCACTTCAAGCGTCCGAAGGAGATTCAGGTCGACATTGAGCAGCTCCACGCCACGAGGGTGCCATAAGGAACACTCATACGCACGAGCCTTTTCCCTCGTCCGACTGATAGTCGTCGAGGGTTACCCGGCGACGACCCGACGCGTACGGGGCGTCGCCGGGCTAACGCCCGGCCGTTGCCGAGCGTGACCTCGACACCATGCCCTGCCCGGCCGCACAGGCGCGGCCGGGCGGCATCACTCACCGCACAGCGACGGGGTTGACCGGCGACCCGACCGCTCCGGTCACCGGCAGCGGAGCCGCGGTGAGGAAGAAGTCGTAGACACCGTCAGCCGCGCATGCGGCGGCGAGCGTGTCGAGGTCCCACATCTCGCCGACGAACAGGCCGATGTGCGGGATCACCACCTGGTGCAGCGGCTGGAAGGCGTGGTCGAATTCGTTCGGCCGAACCTCGAACCCCCAGGTGTCGGTGGCGATGGCGGCGATCTCGCTACCGTGCAGCCAGTCGGCTGTGGTGAACGACAGGCCCGGAGCCGGTCCGCCGGCGTAGTCGCCCCAGCCCTCGCGGCGGGCGCGGGTCAGCTGTCCGGTGCGCACCAACACGATGTCGCCGCGACCAACGGCCGCCGACGAGCCCTGCCGCTCGATGGTCCGTTCCAGGTGCTCCGTGGTGATCGCGAATCCGTCGGGCAGCTCCCCGCCGTCGCCGAACTCCCGGCCCACATCGAGCAGTACCCCACGCCCGGCGATGACATCGGCGACGGTCTCGATTCCGGTGACGTGGTCACCCAGGCTGGTGACGACCTTGTCGGCCGGTCGGCCGTTCCACGCCATGCCATGGTCGAAGATGTGCCCGAGCCCGTCCCACTGTGTCGAGCACTGCAGTGGCATCGCGATCACATCGTCGGCGCCACCGATGCCGTGCGGGAAGCCCTGGTCGGTGTGGACCGCGTCGACACCGGTGTCGAGCATGGTGTGGACCGGATTCGTACGCCGGCGCCAGCCCTTCTGCGGTCCGTCCATGTCGAAGCGCTGCGACAGCGAGAACGACAGACCGGTACGGACGAGCGCCGCGGCCGCGCGGCGCTTCTGGGCGTCCAGATAGTTCATGGTGCCGCGCACGTCGTCGGCGCCAAAGCGACCCCAGTTGGAGACGCGCTTTGCTGTGGCCGCGATAGCGCCCTCGGGGTCCGTCCGATCGAGTTCGTCGGGGCTCATGCGCTGGTTTTCCCGTCCAGCTCGGCGAACGTCTCCTCGATCCAATCCGCGATGAAAACGCCGACGTGGTACAGGTGGTCGAGGCCGATGTGCTCGGCGCCGCCCTCCTCCGCCGTGAAGATCCGCAAGGTGCGCTTGGGGCTGTTGACGGCCTGCTCGTAGGAGCGGTGAGCGTAGGCAAGCGGGATCTGGCGGTCGTTCTCCCCGTGGGCGATGAGGAACGGCACGCTGATCTGCTCGACGACGCCGTCGAGGTGGACGTCCTCGGCCTTCTTGATGAAGGTATCCAGGTCGGTCTCACCCCAGACCCACAGCACATGGTCCCAGTAGTGCGGGACGGGATTCTCGCCCTCCCGCTCAAGCCGGCGCTTCTGCACCGCGCCCCAGTTGTGGTTCGCGCCCCAGGCGACACACAGCGCGAGCCGCTTCTCGAACGCGGCGGCCCGCGGGGCGTAGTAGCCGCCCAGAGACCAGCCCACCAGCCCGATGCGGTCAGCCCGGACGTCGTCGCGGGCTTCCAGGTAGTCGACGCAGGCCTTGGCCCAGTCCTCGGTGGTGACCCGCGCCGTCAGGCCCCGCAGCCGCAGCGCTTCACCACTGCCAGGGCAGTCGACCATCAGCGTCGACACCCCACGCACGGCGAGCTCGGCCGCGAAGCCGGAGGCATACATGTGCTCTTTCGTCGAGTCCAGCCCGTTCCACATGATCATCACTGGCGGGCGGGGGTTGGACTGCGTCGCCGCCGTCGTGAAGTAGGCCGGCAGCGAGCTGCCCTCGAACGGCACCTCGACCCGGCTTGTGGCCGGGTCGATCAGGGCGATGCCGCTGGCGAGCAGGTCGAGGCAGCGCTGGTAGACCGCCGCCCGGTCGGTGCTCTTCGCGCTCTGCATCCGCTCGGCCTGGCTCAGATAGTTCGCCGCGCGCAGGTACTTCTGGCCCGCGGAACGGTCGTGACCAGCCTTCTCCGCCTCGGCCGCCTGCCCTTCGAGCTGATCGGCCACCGCCGCCCAGGCTGCCATCAGCTCGCGGGTACCGAGGTCGGCGCCCTGGGCCGCAAGCTCGCGTAGTGGCCGGCAGGCACGGTCGACCTCGTCGATGAGGCCGCCGCTGTTCAGCGTCGCGACCACACTCAGGTTCCAGACGTAGTTACCTGGGAAGAACTCGAACATCATTACCTCTCGAATGGTTGCGGCGGTCAGGCTGCCTGATCTCCGGGAAGCGCGACGCCCGCGAGGCCTCGCGGGCCTCGCGGGCGGTCAGGCGCCCCAGCCCGGCGCCGGTGGGATGTAGGACGGCCGAAGCGCCTCAGAGACAGCCTTGGCACCGCCGTGGGAGCTTGCCCCCCCGTCGACCGGGATCTCGGCACCGGTGACGAAGGATGCGTCATCTCCCAGCAGGAAGACGACGACGGACGCGACCTCCGCCGGACTGCCGGCCCGACCGAGCGGTGTCTCGGCGACCGAGGCATCACGGAACTCCGCCGGAGCCGCCGCGGTCATCGCCGTGTCGATGAAGCCGGGATGCACCGCGTTGACCCGGATTCCCCGCCCAGCCAGCTCCAGCGCCGCGGCGCGAGTCAGGCCGCGCACCGCCCACTTGCTCGTCGTGTAGGCCACCGGGTAGTGGCCCTGCAGCGCCGCGAGCGACCCGATGTTGACGATCGATGCACCCCCGGGCATCAGCGGGGTCAGCGCCTGGATTGCCAGCAGGGGGCCGAAGACGTTGACGGCGTGGGTGTCCCAGAAGGGCTCCGGCTCGATGTCACCGAGCCGGGCCCGCCAGGTGATG
Organism: Parafrankia sp. EUN1f; assembly: GCF_000177675.1. Taxonomy (GTDB): domain Bacteria; phylum Actinomycetota; class Actinomycetes; order Frankiales; family Frankiaceae; genus Parafrankia. The sequence continues at coordinate 115,093 of NZ_ADGX01000002.1, read as the reverse complement.
CCCGCGCAGTTGACCAGTCCGTCGATCCGGTGGCCGGCGAGTTCCGCTGCGAACGCGGCCCACTCCGCCGGGTCACGGACGTCGAGCTCCCGGATGCCTTCGGCCAGCGTGCGGTCGAGCCGGACCGCCGTGCCGCCCGCCACCTCGACGCCGGTCGCGACAGCGGCCCCGATTCCGGTGGCGGCACCCGTGACCACAATGGTGCGGCCAGCCAGTGTGGTCACAGCGATCCCGCCATTCGGGCCAGGGTCGGGTCGCGCAGACGAGCACCCGGCAGCGTCGGCGTCGGCTCTGCGGCGCCGACGGTGCTGGTCAGCGAGCCGATGCCATCGACGGTCAGAGTGACAACGTCGCCTGGAGCGAGGGGCGGCGGGTCCTGCTCACCGCGATGGCCCCACAGCTCGCTCAGGCAGCCGCCGTTGCCGACCGTTCCCGAGCCGAGCACGTCACCCGCCTCGACCCGGCTGTCCCTGGAGGCATAAGCGATCATCGCCTCGAAGGTCCAGCTCATGTTCGACAGTAGGTCACGTCCGATCTCGTGCCCGTTGACACTGACCGCGCACCACAACGCCAGGAAGCCGTCGTCGTCCCGGTAGTGCTCCAGCTCGTCGGCCGTGACGATCCACGGCCCGAACGTCGTGGCGAAGTCCTTTCCCTTCGCCGGGCCGAGACCGACCTGCATCTCCCGGCCCTGTAGATCGCGGGCCGACCAGTCATTCATGATCGTGTACCCGAACACGTGGTCGCGGGCCTGTTCCACGGTGAGCGAGTGCCCTGGTTCTCCGACGACGACGGCGACCTCGAGCTCCAGGTCGCGCAGCGAACACGCCGAGGGGAAACGAACCGTCTCGCCGGGGCCGAGAATCGCATGCGGGTTGGTGAAGTAAAACGTCGGCGCGTCATACCAGGCGTCCGGCACGCCCGCCGTGCCCTCGATCGCCCTTCGGACGCCCTGCACATGCTCCTCGAACGCGACGAAGTCGCGCACCGACGCCGGGCGCAGCGGGGTGCACAGGCGCACGGTGTCAAGCGGGAACCCGTCGCCGGCCAGTGCCGCGTCGGCGAGTTCCCGGGCGGCGTCGAGCCCACGCTCGATGACGTCGCGCATCGACAGCTCCGCCGGGAACGGATGGACGCGGCCAGCCGCGATCACACCAACCTGTTCCTGGCCGGCCGCTGAGCCAATGGGGACAGCGAAGGTGGAGAGTTTCATCGGTGCCCCGGATCAGATCGGCGGCGCGTGGAAGACGCCCAGGTCTGGGTCGTTGAAGGATTTGCTGGCGACCAGCTCGTTCATCGGGTTGGCGGTGCCCCACTGATCGGCCACCATCGGCTCGGTGAAGTCGTAGAGGTGTGGGTGCCAGGTGTCCTCGTCGAGCTGCTCAAGCTCGGTCGTGTATTCGACCGTGTTGCCATGGGGGTCCAGGAAATAGCTGAACGTGTTGTTCCCGGCGGTGTGCCTGCCGGGCCCCCACACCTTCTCCACGCCCGCCCGCAGCAGCCGCCCGGTTCCCCTCAGGTACTCGTCAAGGCCTCGCATCTCGAAAGAAGCGTGATGCAGGGCGACGTGCGGACCCCGGGCAATCGCCAGGCTGTGGTGGAACGGGTTGGTGCGCAGGAACCACATCATTTCACCCATGCGCGGGTGCATAAGTGTATCGGACACAGCGAAGCCGAGATGAGAACGGTAAAACTCGACCGTAGCCTCGGGATTCGGCGTGTTGACAACGACGTGCGAGAGCCGCACCGGGATCGACTCGCCCTCCTCTACCTGACGGTGCCGGCGTACCTCGACGCCGGAGGAAACCTCGATCGTGCGGCCGTCGTTGTCGAAGAAGCGAAAGCCGTAGCCACCACCGGGGGTCTTCAGGACATCCGGCTCAGTGACAAGCCGGACACCGTCGGCCGCGAGCCTCTGGGCGAGCTTGTCGACGTCGGCGGAGGTCGCAGCGCCGAAGGCGATCAGATCGATGCGCTTCTGGTCCGCCTCGCGCAGGCGCACACAGTAGTTCTCTGGTGATCCCTCCGCCGCCAGGAAGGCGAGGCCGCTCTCGGTGTTCTCGGCTTTCAGGCCCCAGGTCTCCGTGAAGAACGCGAACTCGCGGCCGAAGTCGGGAACCGCCAGGTCAACATGGCGGAGGTGGGTAATGAGCCGCTCATTCGGCGGGACGGTGGCGTCACCGTTCAGGATGATCATTGGAGCTCCGTAGACGTGATGGCCTGGGTCGGAAAGGTCAGGCCGGATTCAGGCCGGGGCGGTCAGCATGTGGGAGATCGACGCCATGAGCCCCGGCACGTCACCACGCTCTCGCTGGAGCAACCACTTGCCGAGCTGAAGGGATCCCTCCACCACCGTGCTCGCGCGCGTGAAGCGGCGTTCGGTGTACGGCCCCCAGACGTCATCCAGATGCTCGCGCGTAAGCAGAAGTTCGGAGAGGACGGAGGCATCCTCGAGTGCCTGCGCCGCTCCCTGGGCGAGGGTCGGCGGGCAGCTGTGCGCCGCATCGCCGATGAGGGTGACCCGGCCCCGGTTCCACGGCGCCGGGACCACGTGACTCTCGAACTTCGTGTAGTTGACCCTGCTCGCGTCGGTCAGCGACTCGCGGATGTCGTCCCACGGCCCGTGGTATGCCTTCGCGAGCACGCGCATGACCGTGAGGCCCTCCTCCGGAGAGAGCATCGAACGGTCCTGGTAGTCCTCGACGATGTAGGCGTAGAGAGAGTCTTCGCCGGTCGGGCAGTAGCCAGCGATATAGGACGGCCCTCCGTAGTACAGGTCCGTACGGGTGACCGATTCCGGGCGAGGCGCGAAGACCCGCCAGATGCCCATCCCTGTCGTGCGGGGTTCGGTGTCGATCCCGATCGCCTGCCGGGTCCACGATCGGATGCCATCAGCACCGATGACCAGGTCATAGCGTTGTGTCGAGCCGTCCGCGAACGTGACGTCAACGCCATCGGCGTCCTGGTCGAGAGCGGAACACGTCAACCCCAGCCGGGATTTGGCCCCGGCGGCGACGGCGCGGTCGGCGACGATGCGGGCGAGCGCAGGTCGATACATTCCTAGCGTGCAGGGCAGATCGGGTCCGCCAGTGTGCTGATCTTCGAGCTCGACGAGCAGCGTGCCAGCCGCGTCTGGCGCTCGCAGGCCGAGGGTGTCGAAGGCGTAGCCCTGCTCACGGACCTCTTCCCACACACCAAGCTGGCGCAGCACCCGCAGCGCGTTGCCCTGCAGCGTGATCCCGGAACCGAGCGCGCCGAGGTCCGGCTTGGCCTCGACGAGGTCGACCGAGACTCCCCCTTCGGCCAGCAGGATCGCTGCGGCTGTACCGGCTAAGCCGGCGCCCACCACGAGAACGGATTGGACGGCGGGCATATGCGCCTCCCGGTGACGAAACTGGTGACGCCCACCACTCTCATCGGTACGTTCTCATAAGGGAACACCATCTACGCTATGTCGACCATAAGTAGTACTTATACGAACAGGCCGCCCGGATACGGACTACCCTCGACTCCGGGCCGGCCTCTGCGTGCCCCGAGGGACCCCGTCCGGACACCTGAGGGCCAGGCGACTTCAGGTATCCGCACAGGAGGCTCAAGCCAATCCGCCCAGGGATCAGGGGAGGCGGTCTCTTCGATCACCCCAGGCCCAGGGGCCAGCTCCTCAGTCGCCCCGCGTCTGTCCAGCAGCACCCTGTGCAGCCAGACCCAGAGCCCCGATGTGGTCCACAGAGGGAACCGCCGGTTGCACCATCGGCGCCGATACAGCCCTGAGCGAAGGTGGCAGGTGCCACCAACTCACAGCCAGAGACGCGACGCACGCTCTTGCGATGACGGAGACAGGAGTGCTATGGCCTGCAAATCATCAGAAGTTTCGGCACCGGAACCATCTGTCGCACGCGAGGTCGGCGACGGCGCCGCGCCCCCGGCCGGGACTGCCGGCCCCGTACCGCCTCCGCCAGGTATCACCGACGCTCGGCTAAGTCGCCAGATCGCGTTCCTGATCGAGATCGACAAACTCAAGTCGGTGCTTCGTCATTCCAATCTCGTGGATCTCTCCCGGCGAGAAAACGACGCCGAGCATTCCTGGCATCTAGCGATGTTTTCTGTCGTACTGGCAGAATACGCAGCATACGAGGTCGACGAGGCCCGCGTCCTACGTATGCTACTAATCCATGACCTCGTAGAGGTGTACGCAGGGGACACGTTTATATACGATTACGCGGCCGCCGCCGACCAAGAGGAGCGTGAACGGGCCGCGGCCGAGCGCCTCTTCCCTCAACTCCCTGACGAGCAGGCCGCGGCCTTGCGCTCCCTGTGGAACGAGTTCGAGCAGCGCCAGACGCCCGAGGCGAGGTTCGCCCGGGCGCTCGACCGGGTGCAGCCGCTCCTACTAAATTTCCACACCCAAGGCAGCACCTGGCGCCCCCACAAAGTGACCCGCGCCGACATCCTGCGCCATCGCGCGATTATCGAAGACGGATCACCTCGGCTGTGGGAGTACATCGACAGCCTGCTCGACGAGGCCGTCCGTCGCGGATACCTAGGCGGCTGACCTGGAGACCCGGTCACACAGTTCAACAAGAAGCACGGGCGTTGCCTTGGCTCAGGAGACCCCTCAGCCACCTGCAAGCACGTCCACGGCGCGATCAGGACGCCTTGCACTCGATGTCGCGGCGGTGATCGAACTGACGTGCCTCATCGAGGTCACGCTCCCCTCGGCTGACCACCAAGATCTGGCGACAGCGCCTCTGCCCATTTCGGCACCGCCAAGCGGGCCTGGAACCGCCATCGGCCGCGCCTGTTCGGCAGCACCCCCGAGCGGTTCACTCGCATGCCAGATCCACCCCGACCCGCAGAGACCACACAGAGAGACATTTCCGACTTATATTGGCGCATTAGATTTTACTGAAAAATCACTTGATAATAGGGCACCGTGTTGCCGAGGTGGCACGACAATGAGACCCTTAACTAGGACAAAATGTTTTGAATAATCACCGGCCGGCACGCCGGGATGGGAGCCGTATCAGATGCCGAACAGCAGCCAATGGGTCAGTAGGGTCCCGGGATTTTGGAGCGGCGTTCTTGCTACACTACTCCCGTTGGCTACAGTCACCACCGTCCGGTTCCTTGCACCTGTCGATTTCCGCGCTTCGGTCGTGTACTTCATAGGAGTCTTGGTTGGAATAGCAACCTTCCTATTCACCGTTAGCGAGGGTATGCGTCGAACCGGTCGCGAACGATGGTGGCGTATCCTTCTGGGCTGCTCTGCGATCACCACCTCCCCGCTGGCTTTGGATTTCTTCGTTTCCAGTCTGAGGCGCACCAATCCGCCACATCCTGCATCGTCGACCCTTTTTCTCAGCAGCTTCGTTCTCACGTTCGGTTTCCTGCTAGCAGCTTTACTCCTACTTCCGAGCGAGCCGCGTTTCTTCGCGCCGGACAGGGTCGACAAAGAGAGGGGAGGAGAACATCGGTGGCGTATCGTTCTGGTACTTGACAGTCTGATTCTCGTTGGCTCTGCCGCATTACTTACAAGGCAATTATGGCTCACCGAACGATGGCTTGACTCGCCCGCCCTGACTTTCATGGTCGGCGGAACTCCGATCCTCGTCACCGTTGCGATCCTTTCGGTTCTCTTCCGACAACCACGTTCCCCGCCGACCGCCTGGTTGATTTGCGCTGGCTTGAGTACCACGGCGATCTCTTCGGCGACCTTCAGCCGCCTCGTCATGAGCGGCAGCACGCAGGCCTACCTGGTGACAGTGGGTTTTATGGTGCCACTTATGCTCTACTGCGTGGCGGCCCGCATTAACTCGCCTCCGGTTCTTCAACCGGCTGGTCGGGAGCGGCCTGGTCTGGAGCGATTCCACAGCCTACTTCCCTATATCGCGTTGTCTGGGGCCGGAATCCGGGTCCTCGTGGAACTCGCAAAAGGGAATGTTGACTACGCCGACATGATGGGCCTCCTGGTGTTGGGGGGCCTCGCAATGGTCCGCCAGATGTACACATTTGCCGAGGTCAGAGCGCTGGTGGCCGATCTTCGTGCCAGCCAGCGGCAGCTCCGCCACCAAGCTCTCCACGACCCTCTGACCGGGGCTGCGAACCGCACGCTTTTCACCCAGCGGCTGGAGGAGGCGCTAGAGCAGCTAATTACCACGAAGGGTCGCAGAATATCACTGATGTTCGTGGATCTCGACGATTTCAAGAAGGTGAATGACACATTGGGCCACGCCGCCGGAGACCATTTACTCCAGACCGTTGCAGCCCGAATTTCCAATGCAGTGCGCCCCAGCAACACTGTTGCCCGCCTAGGCGGTGACGAGTTCGGGGTTCTTCTAGCAGACGGTGAGCCAGCGGAAGAGGTCGCTCGCCGCCTGACATCGAGGCTTAGCGCGCCATGCGAGGTTGACGGTGACGTCATTAGCATCAGAGCCAGCATAGGACTCGTCACTACAGACACCTTCAGTCCGCCGATCAGGGGGGAGACGCTTCTTCGGGTAGCCGATTCCGCGATGTACGAGGCGAAACGCGCCGGAGAAGGCAGTATCGTGATCAACCGATATTTCCCACCCATCGATGACGTCGACAGCCCACGGTAGTCAGGAGACCCCCGGCCGTCCGACCTTGTCACGAATACTGAACAGCTGGATTCCAAGGCTCAGAACCTGATCGCCATCAGTCGTGCGATGGGCAGCGGATATGACTGACAATCCTTACCGCCGGTCCGGACCGAGCGGGAAATCTTCCGGCCGGAGCCCGGTCAGCTCCCTACCGAAGCCAGGGAGTCGTGGTCGGCAACCGCAATGCCGAGCCGCTCCAGCAGCACACTGGTCACCGCCGGGTCGACCATGGCGGTGATGCTCCACAGACAACAGCGGTGCGGCACATTGCGGCGCACCCCCAGCCGGACCTCGTCCCGCGATGGTGGCAAGACCCCTGCCGTCCGCAGGCCGGCGGCCAGCACGTCCAGGTTATGCCGCACCAGGTCGCCCTCGTGGCGGCGTCGATCGGCGACGGTGAGCGCGGAGGCGATGTGGTAGCCGACGTCGAGATACCAGGGCGGCCGGCACCGCCCAGGACGATGTTGCCGACATCAAGGTCGCCGAACCGACCTCCGACATCCACACCGCTCGCAACCCGACCATCCTCCGCCCGGCAGCGATGTCGTCGATAACCGACCTGCGCTGACGGCCCCTCGCCAGCGCCGCGATCGGGACCAAGCCACGCAGAGCCACATAGTCACCCGGCCCTGGCCACCTGAGAGGATCACGGACCTCGGTACGCACGGTCGCGCAGCGTGATCGTCGGACAGGCGCGCCGTCTGCGGAGCGGTCATCGCGGGCCCACAGGGCGGAAGGAGGCCGGCCCTTGACAGATGGCGGCATCGAGACCCGAGCGGACAGGACGCCCTCGGCGGACAGCGTGCACGGTGTGCGGGTTCGGCCGTCACGGATCGGACCTTCCATATCCTGCTGGCGCTGGTGACGGCGCTGTTCGTACCAGCGGCCGCGGGCCAGCTGGCCCTGACGCCGAGCGAGAGCCTGTTCCTGATCGCTCCGCTCCCCACGATCGCAGGCCTGATCTGTGTGCCCGCCCGCACCGACGACGGGCCGACGCGAGCGCCTCCGCCTCCGGATGGTGGCTGGTGGCCGCGTTACTCCCACGCGGTCATCGCACTGGACAGACTGATGATCATGCTGCCCCGAGACCGACGCTTGGGTTGAACCAGATCTTGCGCAACCCTGCCAACGCCTATCGTGCGTCGGTGATTTGTTCTCGGAGAATGTCACCATGGCCGGCGTGACGGGCGAAATCCTCGATCAGGAGCAGGTAGACAAACCGTAGGCTGACATCGCCGGCGCGGGGGTGCGCCTTGATGTCGTCGAGCTCGAAGTCGGCGGCGATCACGCGGGAGCGCTCGCTGGCGCGCTCGAATTCAGCGATCACGTCGGCCAGCGTTTCGCCGTCGGCGACAACGAAACTGCCGTCGTCACCGGTGGCGTAGCCGTCGCATGCGGACTCGTCCAGGCCGAGCAGGGTGCGTTGGAACCAGATGCGCTCGGCGGTGGCGGCGTGTTTGATCAGCCCGATCGGTGTGGTGAGTGAGACGACCAGGCGCCGCCGCGCGTCGGTCTCGGATAGCCCTCGCGCGGTGTCGATGAGCGCTTGCCGGTTGCGGTCGAGCATGCTCTCCAACATGAGACGTTCGGGTCCAGTGGTCATTCGGGGCCAAATGAACATTAATTGTCCACCTTTCTGGACTGAAAGGACATTGACGGATCAGACCACGGGCGCGTATTCGAGCGGCATGAAGGTAGATCGGACGGGGCTCGTCTTGATTGCCGAATAGAACACGATGACATCGGCGCCGGAGGCCCGCCGGGGATGTAGGCGTTGCAAACACTTCTCGGCCCTTGTCAGAGGGTCCTCGGGGAATGCCGTGGCCAGAACCGAGGAGGAGCCGGAGCGATCACCAGGATAACATCCAAGCTATGCGCGTGTCACGTGACTTGTGTCGATCTGTTCCAGCGTTTCAGGGGCCAACGGTATCCCAAAGCTCAGGAGAAACGAATCACCTGCTGCTCGCCCCGCGCCTCGAATCCAGGCGTTCCATGGCGACGAGCGCTATGTCGTCGCCGAGGGAACCGCCCGTCCACTCGATGAGTGCGTTGACCAGACGCGCGGTCCCGTCGGGCAGCTGCGCGTCGGTGAACGCGTCCTGCACGGCTGAGATGACCGGGAAGAACTCCCGTGTGCGGTGGTTGCGTGCCTCGACCAGACCGTCGGTGTAGAAAAGCACCTGGTCGGACCGGGCTAGGAGGACGTGGACCGCCTCCGGTACGGATCCGAGCCCGAGTGGTGGCTGCCGGTCCGGGACGCCGAGTGCCGTCACCCTTGCCGCGCGGACCAGCAGTGGGTCGGGATGGCCGGCGTTGAGCAGGAGCATCCGCCCGGCATGGTCGACCTGGGCGACGACCGCGGTGACGAAGTCCTCGCCGTGCCCACGGTCAAGCTTGGCGACCTCGCTGTCGAGTGCCGCGACCAGCTCCGCGGGGTCCTCAAGCCGCCCCGCCAGGGCCCGGAAACAGCCCAGGACCCGGTTGGCGAGCCGGACCGCGTCGAGGCCTTTGCCCCGGACGTCCCCGACGAGCAGCCGCACCCCCCACCGGCTGTCCAGCACCTCGTACAGGTCTCCGCCGACAGCGGCTTCCGCCGCCGCGCTGCGATACATCGCAGTGAACCGCAGGCCGTCGAGGACCGCCGGGACCGGGCTCAGGATGGCTTGCCGCGCAGCCTCGGCCACCTGGATGAGCGCGCTCAGCCGGCGCTCCCGGGTCTGGCGGACCACACTCGCGGCCACAGCTATCCCCCCGCCGAGGGCGATACCGGCGAGCCGGACCGCGATCGCGGTCCGGCTCTCGTCCGATGGCGGTCCCACGAGCTGGTCCCAGATCGATACCGCACCCGCCCCGGCAAACGCCGCGATGGCGTAGATACCGGTCAACCGCGGACCGACGATGCTCGCGGCCAGCAGGGGAGCTATGACGATGAGCGAGATGATGACGAACCCGTGGCCGCCGACCACGTCGATCACACAGACCGCAGCGATGACGGCGAGCGGGAGCAGCGCCGCTGCCCGTGAACGGACTCGCCCGAAGGTCATACCAGATCTCGTACCCGCGATCGGACGCCGTAGGACCATTCTCGATCTCGTCGCGAAGGGATTGTTTCGCGACAAGATCAAATACTGTCTGGCGGGTCGATGCGAAGGATCTTCCGTTCCGGCACGGGACGTCCCCGGCTGGCGCGACGCCGGCCAACGTGGGGACGGGGTGGGGCGGCAAGACGAGGCCCGACACGTTTCATCGCGTCTGGGGCTGGTCCGCCATACGAGCAGCGTTATCGCGACGACCAGCGGGGCGGTGGCGATCGGCGACCTGAACGTGGCGGCCGGTGTCAGCAGCACTCATCTGGCACAGCGGTTCAAGGAGCTCATCGGCGTCACGCCGAAGCGGCTGGCCCGCACCTACCGCTTCGCCGCCACCGTGTTCGCGATCACCCCCGCCGGACCGATCGACTGGTGCGACCTCGCCGGTGGCGCAGGCTACTTCGACCAGGCCCACTTCGGCCACGAGTTCCGGGCGTTCACCGGGCTCACGCCGACCCGGTACGTCGAAGTCCGGCGGCGGTTCCTGCGCGAACATCCCGGCCACGCGCTGGACGGCTGGCCGCTGCCGGCCGATTGATTTCTTACAGGAGCGACTGCTCACGACACGCTAATTTGGCGGCACCCCAAAGCAGAGGAGAGCCCCGTGGGCAAGGTCGTCATGTACAGCTCGGTGTCGGTGGACGGCTTCGTCGCGGACGAGAACGACCAGCCCGGACCGCTGTTCGACTGGTTGTCCAGCGGTGACGTCCCGTTGGACGAGAGCGGCGAGGTGAAGGTGTCGCGGACGTCCTACGACTACACCCGGCCGTACTGGGACCAGATCGGGGTGACACTCGTCGGCCGCCACGTCTTCGACATTACGCACGGCTGGGACGGGAAGCCTCCGAGCGGGATCGACCACGTGGTCGTCGTGACGCACCGGCCGGAGCCCGAGGGCTGGGACCCCGAGGCGCCGTTTCACTTCGTCGACGGCGTCGAGGCAGCCGTGGCCAAGGCGCAGGAGCTTGCGGGTGACCGCATCGTCGAGGTCGCCGCCGGCGAGGTCGGTGGCCAGGTACTTGCCGCGGGTCTGGTCGACGAGGTGCGCATGGACGTCGTACCCGTCGTGTTCGGGTCCGGCAAGCGCTACTTCGGGTCGGTCCACGCGCAACACCTGTTGGAGGATCCTGACGTGATGATTCAGGGCAACCGGGTGCTTCACCTGCGCTATCGGGTGCGCCGTTGACCGATCTGATCGGGTACGCGAAGAATTCCACCGCGGACCGTGAACAAGAATCGGACCTCCGGCTGCGTCTGCGCAGGCCGGAGGCCGTTTCTCGGTCGATGTGAAGCCGTGGCCAGACGGGGGCTCGAAACGAGGTTGAACGCCAAACTCACCACCGTTCGGCTCCGTCGGGGTCTCCCCTTTCCTCACGAAACGTTGAGAGAGCCCAGAGAACCACGGTATCGCCGGAATCGGCGGCCTGTCTCCCACCGCCTACCGCCCCGTCGGCCGCAGACGGGTGCCATACCACTGCTTCGATCCATCACCGTCGAGCATGACATCGAAGCCAGTGGCGTTGCGTTGGCGTTGACGCGATCGAACGCATAGCAGGTGCCGCACCGCGGTGGATGGGCTGCTGTTGACGGCGATGCGGGTACGGACAGCGTCGGGCCCGTGATCTCCGGAATACGGTGAGGGATGTGGAGCTGGAGATGTTGGTCGTGGCCGATGCCCGGGCGTGGCGAGCCTGGCTGGACGTGAACGAGGAGGTCTCCGCCGGGGTTTGGCTGGTGCTGGCGAAGAAGGGCACCACGTCCCCGACGTCGTTGGGCTACGACCACGCGCTGCTGGAGGCACTGTGCAGCGGCTGGATCGATGGTCAACGTAGAAGCCGGGACGCCACCACCTTCCAGCAGCGGTTCACGCCCCGCCGTCGGGCCTCGCTGTGGTCCGAGCGGAACATCGGCCTCGTCGCCGGCCTGGTCGAGGAGGGTCGGATGCGTCCCCGAGGGCAGGCCGAGATCGAGCGTGCGAAGGCGGACGGACGCTGGGAACGGGCCTACGCGGGTTCGGCGAGCGCCCAGGTCCCGGACGATCTGGCGACCGCGCTGGCCACCTCGGCGACCGCCTCGACGGCGTTCGCGGGCCTGAACGGCCGCGACCGTTACTCGGTCCTGCACCGTGTGCTGACGGCGCCGAGCCCGTCGAGCCGGCAGCAGCGGATCACAAGGCTCGTCGGGATGCTCGAACGCGGGGAGACGCCCTGACCTCGGGCTTTCACCGGGCTGACCGGTCCGGATCAGACGAGCCGTAGCCCGCCGTCGCAGGGCAGGACAACGCCGGTGATGAATCCGTTCTCCAGGACCGCGACGATGGCCGCCGCGACCTCGTCGGGCCGGCCGTTGCGCCGGACCGGTGCTCGGCCCGCGAACTCGTCCAGCGCGGCGCGTCGAGCATCCGCTGGCAGTTCGTCCCACCAGCCGGTCTCGATGACGCCCGGAGACACCGCGTTCACCCGCCGGGGAGCAAGCTCGACGGCGAGTGGCGGCACGGCGGCTTCCAGGGCGCCGTTGACCGCGGCCAACCCCGCGGTCCCCGGCAGCGCGGCCTGGGCCGACCCCGCGGTCACCAGCGTGATCGAGCCGTCCGCGGCGAGGGTCGGCATCGCCAGAGCAACGGCCCGCAGGTGGGCGACGGACTTGCCGAGAAATGCTCCGGCCAGGTCGGTGTCGGCGAGCTCGGCCGCGGGACCGGCCCCGCCTCGCCGGGTGACGGTGACGACCAGATCGCTGATCGGTCCCGTCTCGCTGAAGAAGCGCCGCAGCGCGTCGACGTCCTCGGCGTCCACCTGAATTCCCCGGGCCGATCCGCCCAACTCCTTGACGGCCGCCTCGAGCCGGCCGCGGTTGCGGCCGCCGATGGTGACGGCCGCGCCCCGGTCGGCCAGGAGCCGGGCCGTGGCGAACCCGATCCCGGCGCTGCCGCCGAGAACGGCGATGTGACGATCCTGCGCCCTGCTGCTGCTCGCGGACATCGCGAACCTCCATTTCCGAACGACCCGTTCGCAAACTCTATCACCAATACCGAACGGGTCGTTCGGTTACGATGCGGAGGTGAACGAGCAGCCCGCCCGCCGGCCCGGACGACCACGCAGCGAGCGAGCCCGCGCCGCGGTGCTCGACGCGACCCTGGCGCTGGCAGCCGAGGCGGGGCCGGCTGGTCTGTCCATGGAGGCCATCGCGAGGCGGGCCGGCGTCAGCAAGGAGACGCTCTACCGCTGGTGGCCGTCCAAGATCGAGGTGATTCTGGCCGCGATGGTCGAACACGGGCAGGTGAGCATCCCGCTCCCCGACAGCGGCAGCCTGCCGGGCGACCTGCGCGCCTTCCTGAGGTCCACGATCGACGCGCTCGACGGCACCACCGCCCTCCTCCTGCGCGCGGTCGCCGCGGCGGCAGCCACCGACCAGGCGGTCGCCGATGACGTCCGAGACCGTTTCCTCCGCACCAGGCGTGCCGCGCTCGGGACACTGCTCGACCGGGCCGTCGCCCGCGGCGAGATCCCCGACGAGCACACGACGCCGCTGGTCGACTTCGTCTACGGTTCGCTGTGGTACCGACTGATCTTCGGCATCGGACGGCTCGACCACAGGTGGGCCGACGAAACAGCCACCGCGATCACCGCGATCACCGCGACCCGGCAGCCGCCCGAGCGCCCGCCGCTCCCGCCGCTCCCACCGGACTGATCGTCCCCTCGGCCGCCGTAGCCTGGCAGCACAGAACCGCGAGATGCCGAGATGGTGAGATGAGGTCGGACAGGTGCGGATCCTGCTGCCGCCGAGCGAGGCGAAGGCCGAGGGTGGCGACGGGCCGTCGCTGCGGGCGGCCGGGTTCGGCGACGGCCCGCTCGCCGGAGCCCGCGCCGAGGTAGCGCGGGCGATCGCAGTGTTCTGCCGGGCCGACCCGCAGGCGGCGATCGTCGCGCTGCGGCTGCCAGCCTCGCGCGCGCATGCCGACCTGGCCGCCAACACCGCGATGCTGGACGCACCGACGATGCCGACGCTCGACCGCTTCGTGGGCGTCCTCTTCCAGGCGTTGGCTCCGGCGACGCTGCCGCCCGCCGCGCGAGTTGTGGCCAGTCACACGCTGTTCGTGTCCAACGGGGCGTTCGGCCTCCTCGGCGCGACCGAGCCGGTGCCCGACCACCGGGTCGGCATGGCGGCGGCGATCCCCGGCCTCGACGGCCGCGCCGCACCGACCGTGCTCGCGACCTTCTGGCGCGCCCGGCTCGCGCCGGCCCTGCCCGACCTGCTCACCTGCGCCCCGGAGCCCGCTGGCGCTGTCGGCGCCGTCGGCGCCGTCGGCGAGCACCTCGTCGTGGATCTCCGCTCGTCGGACTACGCGAACGTGCCGTCCCTCAACGGACCGATCCGCGCCAGCGCGCTGCCGGTGCGTGCCCTGACCGAGAAACTCGTCGACGGGCGCTGGGCCCGCCGTCCGCTCAGCTACCAGGCGAAGCAGACCAAGGGCCTGCTGGCCCGTGCGCTCCTGCTCGCCGAGGCCGCCGGCCGCGTGGTGAAGACCATCGACGACGTGGCCGAGGTGGCCGAGTCGGCCGGCCTCGTCGCCGAGCCACGCGGCACCGCGACGGCGCCCACCCTTGACGTCATCACCCGCTGGAACCCGACCGCCTGACTCTCCGGCCCCTCAACCCGGCCCCACAACCCGGGCCCTCGGCCCGGCTCGGCGACCCGGACGTCGAGGAGTGTCTGAGGTCATCGCCCGCCGCCCGCGCCGCCATGCAGGGGTTGGTTGGGCACACCGGGGAACAGCTCTCCCGTCGGTCCCACGGTCACATCGCCGTTCAGTTTGGTGACGAGGTGTGGCGCGAACACAGCCCCGTAGAGCAGGTTGCCGAGGACGACCACGGAGACGACGGACAACGCGATCGCACGCGCGCGCGTCCTCGCTCTGCGCTCGGCCCACGTGTCGATGATCGTGCGGCCGTCCACGTCGGTCCGCCCGAGGAGGTAGGTGAAGACCATCATCTGCACGCCCATCGCGAGGGCGTCGTACAGCGGGTACTGGTGCCTGGTGCCCTCGAACATCGCGAGGCCCGGGATGACACGGCCGTAGTAGAAAACCCCCGCGCGGACACCGAAGACACCGTTGAAGGCAAGCGCCCAGGCGTAGCCGACCACGAGCCCGACGGTCAGCAGACCGATCGGCCGTCGCCACCCGAACCTCGCGCGGAGCCGCCGCTCGAGCGCGACACCCATAAGTGCAGGCAGCACGAAGTATTCGATATATCCCAGGGGCACCGACACCGGCAGCCCGCCCCACGTCAGGTTCAACGGCCACCAGGACGGCATCCGCGGCAGGCCGGGCGCGAACTGCGCGTACATCGCCCAGTCGTACGGCGCCTCGATCCACGAGAAGGAGATCGCCGAGATGCATAACAGCAGCAGTGGATGCAGGCGCCGCCGGCGAACAGAGAGGACCACGCCGATCGCGAGAAACGACAGTCCGCCGACATAGGCGAACATCTGGCCGAGAACCAGCGCGGGCGTCAGTTCGTCGCTCACCGTTCCCCCTCGGACTCCGACCGACCCCGCATCTCCGGGTCGAGACGTAGTACCAGAAAGAAGATGAGCGCGATGAGAGCGAACAGCGTTCCGAGCATGATGAGCGCGCCCATGGATCCTCAGCTCTCCCTGGAGGTGGGCAGCTGTCGGGCGAGGTCGAGCACGCTGACCGGGGCCGTGCCAGCCTTCCTGAGGCGCTCCGACGACCGGTAGCCGAGGTCGACGTCGGCGGCACGCGCGCGCAGCGCGCCGACGGTGGCCTGCTCCCTGGGGAGATGCGAGAAAAGATCGAAGGAGAAAAGCCGCAGCGCGTTCTCGTGGGTGATCTTCGCGACATCTCGGTCAGGTACCCCGTCGAGGT
The DNA here is from genome assembly GCF_000177675.1 of Parafrankia sp. EUN1f. Lineage (GTDB taxonomy): Bacteria > Actinomycetota > Actinomycetes > Frankiales > Frankiaceae > Parafrankia. The sequence goes on along the minus strand of NZ_ADGX01000002.1, from coordinate 99,497 downwards.
AGCGGCCGAGGGATTCGGGCGCGAGCGGCCAGGACGAGTCCGAGTGCGGATAGTCGCACTCCCACGTGACCATGTCGATGTTCAGCTTTCCGCGGCTGGCGACGCCGAACTCGTCCTCGATGAAGCAGGTGACGATGCGCTGGAGGAACAACTCGCTGGGAAGCATGTCACCGAAGTCCTGATGGGTCCAGGCGCGGTGCTTTTTGTAGACGCGGTCGACGCGTTCGAGGAAGTACGGAATCCATCCGATGCCCCCTTCGCTGAGGGCCAGGGTGAGGTCGGGGAAACGTCGAAGGAACGGCGACCAGATCAGGTCGGCGGCGGCCTGCACGATGCTCATCGGCTGCAGGGTGATCATCGTGTCGACGGGTGCGTCGAGGGAGGTGATGACGACCTGGGAGGACGAGCCGATATGTAGGCAGACCACGGTGTTCTGCTCTGAGCAGGCCTGCCAGAAGGGATCCCAGTGGTCGCTGTGCAGCGACGGGTACCCGAGCTTCTCCGGGTTCTCCGAGAAGGTCACGGCGTGACAGCCCTTCGCGGCGACACGCCGGACCTCCTCCGCCATCAGCGCGGGATCCCAGATCGGCGGCAGCGCCAGCGGGATCATCCGCCCCGGGTATGTGCCACACCACTCGTCGATGTGCCAGTCGTTGTAGGCCCGCAGGACGGCCAGCGCGAGGTCCTTGTCGCTCGCCCGCGCGAAGTACTGGCCGCAGAACTGTGGATAGGACGGGAAGTTCATCGACGCCGCGAGGCCGCCCGCGTTCATGTCGCGGATGCGTTCATGGATATCGAAGCACCCCGGCCGGATCTCGCTGAAACGGGTCGGCTCCGCGCCGTATTCGTCCGGGGGACGACCGGCCACGGCGTTCAGGCCTACATTCGTCGCCTCCTGTCCTTCGAAGACCCAGGCGTCGGTTCCGTCGTCCTTGGTGATGACCTTGGGTGCCTGGTCGGCGTACCGGGCAGGAAGGCGGCCGGCGAACATGTCGGGGGGCTCCACCGCATGGTCGTCGACGGAGACGAGAATCAGATCGTTGATGTCCACGGTCAGCTCCTTGCCGATCGGAGTTCCTGGACGAGCAGCGCACCGGCGCGACGGAGGTGGAGGTCAGGTCCTCCGTGCAGGGAGCTCCGCCTCAGGAGGCGTTTGAGGCAGCTGATCAGGGGATCACGACCGGGAGCTTCTCCCAGCCGCGGACGGTCGAGGTCTGCGCCATGGTCGCGTTCTCCCAGTCGACGTCCCAGCGCGGGAACCGGGCGAGAAGCTCCTCCAGGGCGATCCGGCCCTGCAGCCGGGCCAGCGCGGCGCCGAGGCAGTAGTGCGCGCCGAGCCCGAGGGTCAGGTGCTGTCCGACCTCGCGGTGGATGTCGAAGACGTCACCGCGCGGGAAGCGGCGGTCGTCCCGGTTGGCACTCCCGACCAGGAAGACGAGCGCGGAGCCGGCGGGCACCGTGGTGCCGTGCCATCCGACGTCCCTGGTCACGTACCGGGAGATAGCCATGCTCGGCGGTTCGTACCGCAGCACCTCCTCGACCGCGTTCGGGATCAGGGAGGGGTCATCGACGAGTTCCTGCCGCTGATCGGGGTGCGCCGCCAGGGTGGAGCCGATCCAGCCGACCAGCCGGCCGGTGGTCTCGTTGCCGGCCCCGGAGAGGATGTTGACGTAGCCGAGCACCTCGTCTCTGGTCAGTGTGCGGCGCACGCCGTTCTCGTCGTCGAACTCGGTGTACAGCAGGTCCGTCATGAGGTCGTTGGACGGGTTGTCCCGCCGCCAGTCGATGTAGTCGCCGTAGATCTCCCCGGAGAGGATCGCGGTATCGGCCACGTTGATGCCGCTGCCGTCCTGGATCCGCATCGAGCTGTCGACATGGTCGCGGACGGACGCCTGCTCGGCCTCCGGGATCCCGAGCAGCATCCCGATCACCCTCATGGGCAGCTCGCCGCCCAGAGCCTCCATCAGGTCGAACCGGTCGCGGCTTCGGTAGGGGTCGAGGGCGTTGGCGCAGAACTCCCGCACCCTGGGCTCCAACGCGCTGATCCGCCGCGGGGTGAACACCCTGACCAGCAGGCGGCGGTGAATGGTGTGAACCGGTGGATCCTCCATGATCAGCGTGCCCGGCGGAATCTCGATGCCCGCCTTGATGATCTCCAGGACCATGCCACGCCCGGACCGGTAGGTCTCCCAGTCGGGCAGCCCGCGCTCACAGTCGGCGTATCGGCTCAGCGCATAGAAGTCATGCTCCTCGTTGTAATACAGCGGCGCCTCATCCCGCAGGCGCCGGTACGTCGGGTAAGGGTCGGCGGCGAGGCTCGAGTCGTACGGGTCCCACTGGACCGGAGCGATGCTGTTGACATTCTCGCCGGCCTGAAGGCTGGTGATTCCCACCCTCACGGGCAGGTTTTCCTGCTTCATCGACAGACGCCTCCCCATTCTAGGAACAGGGTGGTCTGACTCCGTCTCCACAGGCTGACACCGTGAGCCCCACGGCCAGAATGTTCCGCGCCGCGTTTACATCCCGGTCGTGCACCAAACCGCAGCGACAGGCCCACTCCCGAACGTTCAACGGCAGGCTTTCGACCCGCGCCCCGCAGGACGAGCAGGTCTTCGAGCTGGGATACCAGCGGTCGACGGCGATGACCTCCCGGCCATACCAGCCGGCCTTGTACTCCAGCATCCGCCGCAACTCCGACCACGACGCGTCCGAGACCGCCCGGGCCAGCGAACGATTCCGGACCATGTTCCGGACCGCCAGATCCTCGACGACCACCGTTTGGTTCTCGCGGATGATCCTCGTGGACAGCTTGTGCAGATGATCCCAGCGCCGGTCCGCGATCCGACCATGGACCCGGGCAACCCGAGCCCGGGCCTTCGCCCGGTTCGCCGAGCCCTTCGCCTTGCGGGACAGCGTCCGCTGCGCCCGGGCGAGGCGTTCCCGATCCCGCCCCTCGTGCCCCGGGTTGGCCACCTTCTCCCCGGTCGACAACGTGACCAGCGACGTGACCCCGGCGTCGATCCCCACCCGCCCCGGTGACGCCGGCAGGGCGGAGACCGACTCCTCGACCAGGATCGACACGTGGTACTGACCACGGCTGTTGCGGGACACCGTGACCTGCGACGGCACCGCACCACCAGGCAACGGACGGGACCACACGATGTCCAACGGACTGGTCTGCTTCGCCAACGTGACCCGGCCATCCCGGAAGGTGAAACAGTTCCGGAAATAGGTCGCCGAATCGGTGGTCCTCCCTTTCCTCTTGAACGTCGGAGGGCCAGCCCGCTTCGCCCAGAAGTTCACATACGCGGCCTGCAGATACCGCAGTGTCGCCTGCAGCAGACCCTTCGACGGCTCGGCGAGCCACCGCGTATCCGGCTCGCGTTTCCAGGCCGTGAGCATCCGGTCGGTCTCGGCATGGCCGACCCGGCGCTGCTCCTGGGTCCAGGCCCGGTGTCGTTCGGTCAGCGCACGGTTGTACACATAGCGCACACAGCCGAAGGTTTTCGCGAGGTTCTCCACGTGTTCTGGATTCGGGTAGAAACGGTACCTGTATGCCCGTTTCACCACCCGACTCCCCATAACCGGCAGAATACAACGCGCGACTGTCACCTTTACGGCCGAGTTGATGTGCTGACCGCGCCCTGAAGGACGGGGCCTGCGCGCTACCTTTATTGGTCACCTGATTCCCTCCGGCGCGAACGCGGGATCGAGGAGCACGGGCGGTGAGGTCGGGGTCGGGGTCCGGATCGACCGGCGGCGCGCAGGCGGGAGGCTCGCCGCCAGGTCCCGCGGCTTCTTGAAGCGCGGATGAGCAGACCGTCGGCCCGGCCCGCGCCCGCCGCGCAGCGGAACTGATCCTCGATGCCGGGCCGGGGCCGGTTGACGGCTACCGACGACTTAAACCTAATATTTGTTCACAACGGAAAATACTGGCTTCCGGGTGGACTGTAAAGCGATCGCGCCCCGTACGCCTGGTTCCCCGCGGACGCATCGAGGCATCCTGAGGGCTCGTCGAGGTCACCGTGACGCCCCCGGACAAGGGCGTTGCCCATCCAGGGGCGGGTTCACCGGCGGGCGCTGGACCGGAACGCGGCCCGCGCGATTTTCGGTAGCGTCGTCGGTCGCAGGAGGTGTCGAAGGGGGAGGCCGTGTCGAGGGATGGTGCGCGCCGGGGTGAGATCCTCGATGCTGCCGCGCGGCTGTTCGCCACGGCGGGGATCCGCGCGACGCTGAAGGACATCGCCGACGCGGCCGGTATCCTCGCCGGCAGCCTGTACCACCATTTCGACTCCAAGGACGCCATCGTCGCCGAGCTGATCCGGCGCTACCACCTGGCGCTGGACGGGGTCGCGCAGGCCGCCGTCGAGGAACTGCGCCGGCCGGGCGGACGACCACCGGCCGAGCTGGTCGTGGCGTTCGGTGAGGCGATCGCCGGTTGTGCGGTGCAGCACCGGGCGGCCGTACTGCTCTCGTACTACGACCCGCCGGTGGGAGCCAGCGACGAGCTGGTCCAGGTCTCGGCGCGGACGCCGTCCGTCGTGCGCGCCGTGCTGTTGGAGCTGCTGGAGGCCGGACGCGACAGCGGCTGGCTACGACCGGGCGTCGACCTGGCGCTGCTCGCCGACCGGATGTGCGAGAGCATGATCCATGTAGGTATCGGTGTGTCGCACCGGCTGCCGGGCGCGGACCGGCTGCCCGCCCTGCGCTGCCGGATCCTGCTTGAGGGCGTCGCCGCCGGGCCGGTCGACGGCGCGGCGTTGGACCGGTCGGCCGCGTTCGCCGCGGCGCAGGAGCAGATCGCGAGCTGGCCCGACGCGGACGAGTTGGCCGAGGCCGGCCGGCCCGCGCTGATCCGGGCGGCCGCGCGGGCGGAGTTCGGCCGGCGCGGATACGAGGCGACGACCATTCGCGACATCGCGGCCGCCGCCGGCGTCAGCGTCGCCGGCGTCTACCGCGTCGCCGACTCCAAGGAGCAGTTGCTCGCGTCGATCATGATCTCCTACGTCGAAGCGCTCAACGCCGGCTGGCGGGCCGTGCTCGCCGCGCCCGCGGGAGCAGTGGAACGGCTCGACGCGCTGCTGTGGCTCAACGCGAAGGTCATGGAGCGGTACAGCGAGGAGTTCCGGATCCAGTTCGGCGCGCTGCGCCAGTCACCGCCGAGCAGCCCGGACCTGACCTGGTCGTTCCCGTCCCAGCTGCGGCAGGTCAAGAAACTGCTGACCGACGGGGGAAGGGACGGCGACCTACGGCTCGCCGGCTCGTCGGCCGACGTGCGGGCCCGGTCGCTGTTCGAGCTGCTGTTCACACCGGACGACATCGTCAGCGCCGTCGGCCCGCGCGGCGCGCTCGAGCTTGCCCGCGACACGGTCCTGCGCGGCGCCGCCAGGCCGGCCGCCTTCGAACGACCGGCCGCGGGCAAGGTCAGGGCCCGCCAATGGGACCGCACCGGTTCCGTCTAGGTCTGCCGGAGCCGGGGTTCCCCGGGCGAGGTTTCCCGGGTGAGCTGCCGGTCCCTCCAGCTCAGTCGGCTACGGGTGTGTTGCCGACGACCTCGTAGGTGGTTGGCCTGCCTTCCCCGTCGAGGGTGGTTACGAGGCCGCCGCGGGTGCAGACGGCTGGCGTGTCCGGGACGGCCTTGCCGTTGCAGCGGAACTTCAGCCCGCCGGCGCCGGGGAGTTCCTGCTCGGGCATGTTCCTGATGGCGGCGAGCACGGACTGGGGTGTGATGTCGCCCGCGATGTGCCCGACGGCCGCCTGGAAGCCGGCGAGCACGGTGAACATGACCAGGCCGTCCGCGACGCTGGGGTCGATGTCCTTGCCGTAGGCGTCCACCACGGCGTCGTAGAGGCGGGTCGACGGGTTGTCCGTGCCGATCGGTGAGTAGCTGCTGATCGCGACGCCTTTCAGGGCGGCGCCGGGCACGGCCTTCAGGGTGGCGTCGGTGATGCATTCCGAGACGGCGGTGATCTTCCCGGTGTAGCCGACGGCTTTCAGGCCGTTGAGCGCGCTGATGCAGAACGAGTCGTTACCCGCGATGAAAACGACGCCGGGGTTACGGGACGCGACGCTCTGCGCCTGCGGTGTCATGTCGGCGGTTCCGGGCGGCACGGCGACGAGTGTGTTCTCGACTCCGGCCTTTCGCAGGGTCGGCACCGCGACGTCGGTCAGGGCGGAAACAGCCGCCGGGACGTCGATGACGATCGACGTGATCCTGGTGGCGTGTTCCTGCCTGGCGATCTGCAGCGGCAGCTCGACGAGTGGGAAGTTCGGGCTGCTCAGGATGAAGGTCGACTCGCTGTCGTGGAGGAGGGCCACGTCGCTCGAGCCGTAGAGCATGACCGGGATCTTCGCCTCGGCGACCGGCTGCCAGATGCTCTCGACGACGCCGGTCGTGCCTATGAGGACCGCGGTCACGCCCTCTTCGATCATCCGGTTGCCACAGTCCGTGCCTTTCGCGGGGTCCGTCTGGCTGGTGCACTGCACCAGCTCGATCGGTCGTCCGGAGAAGCCGGAGCGATGCTCGTTGAGGAACCTGACGGTCGCTTCGGCCACCCGGCCCTGGATGGAAAGGTCACTGAAGGCGCCCTTGCCCTCTGTGACCACGCCGATCCGGATGGGGACGCCGGTCGCGGCCGCCCGGGGGCCGAGTGCCTGGGATGCGCTGCCGTTCATGGGCGCGCCGTCCGGGCGCTCGTCGCTGCTGCCTCCGCCACAGCCAGCGGCAGCAAGCAGAGCCGCGGTCAGCGCGGCCGCGGTGGCCAGGGGTGGTCTGGCCGGTCGCCGCCCTCGTGGGCGCGCGGACCGATGGGTCGGGATCCGTAAGAGCCGCATCGGTTTCTCCAGTCGCTTCGGGGCGCGCCGCCGGTGCGGCGGCTACGCGGCCACGTCGAACAGGACAGGCAGACTGGTGGGCGAGCGGAAGACCTGCCCGTGGATGTGCGGGTCGTCGCCGTCGGGGTCGAGGCGCAGCCCTGGGAGCCGGTCGAGCAGCGTTTCGAGAGCGACACGCATCTCGAGCCTGGCGAGGTGCATGCCCAGACAGATGTGGACGCCGTGGCCGAACGAGATGTGCTGCCTTCCCTGCCTGCGGATGTCGAAGCGGTCGGGTTCGGGGTTGCGCTCGGCCTCCCGGTTGGCCGCGCCGAGCATCGGCATGACCGCGGAGCCGGCCGGGATGGGAACGCCGGACAGCTCGGTGTCGCGGGCCGCGACCCTGGTGATCGACAGCAGCGGCGGCTCCCAGCGGACCGCCTCCTCGATCGCCTGCGGGATCAGTGATCGGTCGGCGCGCACGGCGTCGAGCTGGTCCGGATGCGACAGGAGCCCGAACAGCATGCTGCCGGTCGACCGGTATGTGGTCTCGACTCCGGCGGGCAGCAGCAGGCGCAGGAACGAGAAGATCTCGTCGTCGGTGAGCCGTTGGCCGTCGAGCTCGGCGGCGGCGAGGTCGCTGATGAGGTCGTCGCGGGGCGCGGCGCGCCGCGCGGCGAGGATCTGGGCGAAGTACCGCTTGAGGGCGCCGGCGGCGGCGAGGCCTCGTTCCCGGTTGGTCAGGATGCTCAGCAGCGCGATCGACCAGCGCTGGAACCGCGGGTAGTCCTCGGGGGGCAGGCCGAGCAGGCTCGCTGTGACCTTGGGCGGGAAGGGGAAGGTGAACTGCCGGACGAGGTCGGCCCGGCCGTCGGCGGCGAACTGGTCGACGAGCTCGCCCGCGATCCGCCCGACGAGGTCGTGCTCCCGGCGGGCCACCGCCCTCTGCGTGAACGCGCCGGCGACCAGAGCGCGGTGGCGGCGGTGCGCCGGCTCGTCCATCCCGAGCATGACGTCCTTGCCCAGGGCGTCCCCGAAGAAGTCGAGGATGATGGACGAGGAGAACGTCTCGTTGTCCCGCAGCACGCGGGCCACGTCGTCGTACCGGTAGACGAAGAAGATGGGCTTGTTCTCGTCGTGCGGCATGTCGGAGAGGTCGAGCCGCTGGACCGGCTCGTCGCGGCGCATCCGCGCGAGCTCGGGATAGGGGTCCCGGACGTCACCGGCGACGGTGTCGTCGAAGCTGCCGAAGTCCTCGAGGTCGTCGTAGAGCTGCATTCCGTGATCCCCTCCAGGCCGGGTGGGCGACGGACTTGATCTCCAGGTACTGGTCGAAGCCGGCGCGGCCGTTCTGCCGGCCGACGCCACTGGCCTTGTAGCCCCCGAACGGGACGTCGGCGCCGTACGGAGCGGCGCCGTTCAGGCCGACGAACCCCGCGCGCAGCTGCCGGCGATCGCGGCGCGACCTGGCCGAGGGGCTCTTCGGCGGCGGGATTGATGGAGGTGAAGGTGCCGGCTTCGCCGTCGACGAGCCGGCCGTCGATGAGCATTCTGGTCTCGAGCTGGACTGTCGGGCTGTCAGCCACGGTGTTCGCTCTCGTCGGGCCGTGGGGTGAGGGGGGCGAGCCGTCGCGGGTGCTCGCGCAGGCTGCCTGGTCGCGGCAGGCCCATCGCCTTGCTCGCCACGAGGCGGAAGACCCGGTCGGGCATGAGGCGGCGGCCGGTCAGCATCAGCCGGGCGTCCCTGCCGACCGGGTGGCGGGCAAACGGGGCCCGGTCGCGCAGCGCCCTGACGAGCCCCGGCGGGAACTCCTCGGGAGGCTTCACCGACTTCAGGAGGCGCTGGCCGGCACGTTCGAGCCGGGCGTGATGCTCGCCGTACGGCCCCGCCAGGTCGGCGTAGGTGAAGGTCGAGTCCAGGGATGTGTCGAACGCGCCCGCGACGAGGACGGTGACGCCGAGGCCGAGGGGGCGACCTCCTCGGCGAGTGCCTCCGCCCATCGTTCGAGCGCGCCCTTGGACGCGGAGTAGGCGCTGATCGTGGGCATCCCGCGCACGCCCGCGGCGCTGGAGATCACGACTATCCGGCCGCGGCCGGCGGCCCGCATGACGGGCAGGAGCTCCTGGGTGAGGCGGACGGGGCCGAGCAGGTTGGTGGAGAAGAGCTGCTGCCAGATGCTGGCCGGCATCTCCTCGACGCAGCCGACGGACATGTAGGCGGCGTTGTGCACGATGGCGTCAGGCGACCCGAGCGCCTTCTCGACCGCCCGGGCGCAGCCGATGATCGAGGCCGGGTCGTCGAGGTCGAGGCGGACGGCGCTCAGACGCGGGTCGTCCGGTGCCGCGCCGGTGGCCTCCCGCAGCCGCGCCAGGCCGACGTCGGGCGAGCGCATCGCGGCGAGGACGTGCCAGCCCTGCCGGTGCAGGTGGGCGGCGGAGGCAAGCCCCAGGCCGCGGGACGCCCCCGTGATGACCACGCTGCGAGCGCCTCCCGTCGCGTGCTCGGCCTGCTCGGCGTGCTCAGCCATCGTGGTCTCCGGCGCAGCGTCCACCGTCGGCCGGTGGGGTCACGTTCGGACGTCCCGACTGGGCACTGGGCCAGCCGGACCAGATGCCTTCGAAGTAGGGGCCGGGCTGCCCGGCCTTCTCGTAGAAGCCGTTGGGGTCGTAGACCCTGGCCTCGGGATAGGGCCAGGGGCAGGCGACCGACGTCGCGGACTTCGTGGCCCGGATGACGGCGAACCCGGCACCGTAGGCGAAATAGGCGATGTTGAGGACCACGAACATCACCGCGAAGGTGCCCAGCGCCGGCCGATGGCCAAGCAGCCGCAACCGGTGGGCCAGCTTCTCGGCCTGGGTGCGCCCGGTGTCGTCCCGGTACACCAGCAGGCCCGCGGGAATCATCACCAGCGTGACGAGCCCGGACTCCCACAGCAGCGGGAACTGATAGGGCTTGCCCGCCCACAGCGAGCCGAACGGGATCACCTGCGAGTAGATGTAGAGCCCGGTGCGGATGCAGAAGATCTCCAGGATCGCGTCGTAGGCGAAACCGATCACGAAGATCAGCAGGCCCATGGTGACGAGCGGGTGCCGGGAGACGAACGCGTCCGGGCCACGGCGGGCCTGCAGGCGCCGCACGATCCAGATCGCCGGAAAGTACGGCCCGGCGTAGAACGTCAGGTAGGACAGCACGATGAACGGCTCGACCGTGGGCGAGAGCGAGACCAGCGGCCAGTTCTCCGGCCAGTGCGTGACCTGGGGGTTGTAGACCGCGTACGGCGCCCAGTTCATGACCGGGTCCAGCCAGACGATCCCCGTGGACGCGAGCAGCATCAGCAGGACGGGGTGTTTCGGGTACTTCCGCCAGAAGAGCACGAACGCGACCACGACGGCGACCACGGTGAGGACCCACCCGGCCTCGTGCATGACGATCCAGTCCGATTTCCCGAACAGGAATCTCACCGGGCGCGGGGCGCCCTCCACGTCGGGGTTGGCGATCCGGTCCTCGACCGCGCCGCGCCGCATGTTGTACAGAACGGCGATGATCGCGACGTTCGCCACGAGCACGCCCAGCAGCACCCACCATCTCGGCAGCCGCGCCCGCGCGTTCGGCCGCGTGCGGGCCGGGCCGGGTGGAGTGGGTGGAGGGGGTGAGGTGGGTGGGATGGCGGGCGAGATGACGGTCTTCGCCATCAGATCAGTCCTGCCCGAAGCGGTCGACGAGGTGGGAGGTGACGCCGTCCGGGTCCAGCCGCCGCGCCACCAGGTAGCCCGCCCCCATCCAGCCCCGGTGGCTCCAGTTCCCGAACGTGATGTGCGTCCCGGGTGCCCCGGCCGCGGCGGGCAGCATCCTGACCCGCTCCAGGGCGTCGCGCACACCGAGCGGGGTCAACGGATGAGCGTCCGCGAAGGCGCGCAGCAGCACCGTGGCGAAGTCCCGGTTCATCACCGGCACGCAGTACTGCGGGCGCCGCCCGTCGGCGGCCTCCAACCGGTCCAGGAACCGCTGGCCGACGAGGTTGCCCTCGTCGTACTGGTCGACGCCGGTCCAACCCACGATCGCGTTCCACATCACCGGGTTGATCCACGCGTTCTGGAAGGCTGTCCCCATGAAGCGCGGCGGGTCCCAGCCGACCGCCGCGAGGGCCGGGTTGACCTGGGCGATCCCGAAACCGAAACCGAAGTGCACGAGCGCCGCCGCCTTCGACTCGTACAGCCGGCGCACCGCCGCGCCGATGTCCTGAGCCGTCTGCGCGATCGTCTCCACGGCCACGACGCGGATGCCCTGGTCGGCGCAGGCCCGCTGGAAGTTCTCGAGATAGGTCCGGCCGACCAGCGACTGCTCGACCAGCACTCCGACCTCGGTGTGCCCACCCTTGGCCAGCAGACGCGACAGGAAGATCGGCTCTTCGGTCAGCGAACCCTGGGGCAGGGAGAAGGTCCACTCCCCCAGCCAGTCGTCCGACCCGGTGCAGCTGATCGCGGGCACGTGGAAACGCCGCTCGATCGCCGTCCGGGTCGGGACGCAGTTGTCGCTGATGGCGGGGCCGAACACGGCGAGGCAGCCTTCGTCGACGAGCTCGCCGTACGCGTCGATCACCGCCTTGATGGTTCCCTTGGGCAGGCCCTCGACCTCCCGGAAGACGATCTCGACCGACCGGTCGATGACCCCGTGCTCCAGACCGTCGGCGAACACCAGCTCGAAGGGCCGCGTCAGGTCCTTGCGCATCTGTTCCGGGAACTGCTCCGGTAACCGGAAATCGAACAGGTACCCGAGCTTGATCGGCTGCGCCGAGCTCTCGTACGACATCTCGCCCCTTCCTCCAGCGACCGGCCTCGCCACTGCGGTGCGCGAAGCCAAGATTTGTTCCGATCTCGGACCTGGCGTGGTCCAGATCAGGGAGCGGTGGTTCTAGGCTCCGCGCGAGGCGTCGTCCTCGCCGAGGTAGACGTCGATCATCTGAGCCAGACCGGCACCCACCGCCGGGTCGTCGGTGAGCGGGCCGGCGACGGCGGCGCGGGCCGCCGCTCGCAGCGGGAGCCCCTCCGCGGCCAGCCGCCCGGCGGCGATGAGCACCCGGGTCGAGGCCACCTCACGCAGCCCCGGTGTCTCCAGCCGGCGGACCGCCTGCCCCAGCCCCACCAGCCGAGCCGCCACAGCCGGGTCGACCCCAGCCTCGTGCGCGACGACCTTCTCCTCGACGTCGGGCGGCGGGAAGCCGAGCTCGACGGCGACCATGCGCTGTCGGGTCGAGTCCTTCAGATCCTTGAGCACGCTCTGATACCCGGGGTTGTAGGAGACCACCAGACAGAACCCGGGCGCGGCGTCCAACGTCACGCCCAGCCGGTCGATCGGCAGCTGCCGGCGGTGGTCCGCCAACGGATGGAGAACCACGGTCGTGTCCTGACGGGCCTCCACGACCTCGTCGAGGTAGCAGATGGCGCCGTCGCGCACGGAGCGCGTCAGCGGACCGTCGACCCATTCGGTCTCGCCGCCGCGCAGCAGGAACCGCCCTACCAGGTCGGCCGTCGTCAGGTCGTCGTGGCAGGCCACGGTGATCAGCGGCCGGCCGAGCTCATGCGCCATCGCCTGGACGAAGCTGGTCTTCCCGCACCCCGTCGGTCCCTTGAGCAGGACCGGAAGGCGCTGGCGGAACGCGGCCCTGAAGACCTGTTCCTCGTTGCCGACGGGCACATAGTAGGGCCGCTCCGTGCGTCCCATGCCGTTTCTCCTCTCGTCCACTGCCGTCGATGGACGTGCCTGTGGGAGGGCGCTACGGGGCGTGGCGCCGTGCCTCGGCGGCACGCAGCGCCGTGCGGAACAGCGGCCCGACGACGTGGCTCAGCTGGTCCGGCCGCCCGATCGCCCCGTGCGCCGCCCCGAAGACCTGCCGCAGGGCGGCGGCGTCCGTGCTCGCGCCGACGCTCAGGCAGGCCGCGCCGACGCCGCGCCGCCGGGCCTGCGCGAGTGCCCGCCTGGCGTCGGCCTCGCCGTACGAACGCTCGTAGCCATGGTCATAGGCGAGACCGTCGGACAGCACGACAAGCAGCCGCCGCGACGTGTCGCCCTGATCGGACAGCACCGACACGCCGTGGCGGATCGCCGCGCCGAGCCGCGTGTAGCCGCCGGGCACCAGGCCACCGAGGCGGCGCAGCGCCACGGTGTCGAGCCTGTCGTCGAACCGTTTGACCGGCTCAAGGTGGACGGCCAATCTGCCCTGGGAACGGAACGCGTAGAGCGCCACACAGTCCCCCAGGTCGTGCAGCGCGGTCACGAGAGCCGCGGCCGCGGTGCGCCGCTGTTCGTGCACCGTCCCGCCGTGGACGGCCGGCTCGGCGGCCGAGCCCGAGCAGTCGAGCAGGACGAGCACCGAGAGATCGCGGCGACGGCGCAGCCGGTCGACGTAGACGGCCTCGTCGCACGCCAGACCGGCGAGCGTCGCGACCCGTGCCTCGACCAGCGCGTCGAGGTCGAGGTCGTCGCCGTGCCGCTGACGGTGCCTGCGGTCCAGCCCGACGCCGAGGCGCGCGAGCGGTCGGCGCAGCGCGTGGCCGGCAGGCATGGCGACCGGTGTTCCCCGGCCGGGCGGCGACGCGACCTCACGCACCGTGCACCAGTCCGGACGGTAGCGACCCGCGTGGACGTCCCACTCGGGATACCTCCACCCCTGGCCGCGGGCCTCAGTGCTGCCGCCCACCGGATCCGGGCTCGCGCTCCCGATCGTCACCATGCGCCCGCCACGGATGCCGGCTCGCGACCGATGCGTCGCCGTGTCCGCGCCCACCGGGCCATCGCCGCCGGATGACCGCGCCGCCGCGAACATCCGCGAGAGCAGACGACCGACAGCTCCGCCGCCGCCGACCGGACTCGCGAGGAGATCCAGGACCATGGCGGGGTCGTCGTCCTCACCCGGCAGCTCGGCGAGATCGCGATGACCTGCCTGTCGCCGCGCGGCGATGCCATGGACGGACGCGACGGACGCGGCGCGGGCGTGTGACGCGAGCAGGCGCCGAGCGTCGATCGTGCCGAAGCTCTCGGGCGGGTCGCCGGTCGTCAACCCACTGCGTGCGGCGGCCAGGGACGCGGCGGCCGAATCGGCGAGCGCGGCGACGTCCCGGTCGATGAGCGACCGCAGACTGGGCGGAAGGAGATCCTCGTTCGCCGCAAGCGCGCGATGGCCCTCGATGAGGAGGTAACGCCCCACGAGAGCCCGACGCCGCGCCAGCTCGCGCAGGAGGCCGGGCTCCAGACTTCCGCTGGCCAGCAGCGAGGCCTGCACTGCGAGCATCTCCAACCGGCGGCGTGTACCCGCGGCGGGGTTCACGAAGACCGTGACACCGTCGGTCCGGGGGGGCTCGTCACCGTCGGTCGCCACGACCCGCAGGGTGCGGCCGGCCATGGCTGACGCCGACAGGCTCAGACCGCCAGGACCCTGGTCGTCCACAGCGTCAGCGCCTGGCGGCGCGCGGGGCGGCGGAGCTCGCCAGGCCGTCGGATATGCCCCCTTCGGCGCGGACGCGGGCCCGCGTCGCCAGGCCACCGGCGGTGAGTCGTCCACGCCGGCGCCCCGACAGTTCGGGAGCATCGAGGGCCGCGCTGACGTCGGCTGACACGACCGACCTCCATTCACCCATCAAGGTCATACCTAACCTTTGTTCCGTACGGTAGGGCCCGATCTCCGCACCGTCAACCCGACCGATGGCCGAGGGCCAGATGAAGCTCGGGTTTACTCGGGGCGGTGAGAGAGATCGACACTCGTTGTGCTGCCGCATCGGCCGCAGCCGCATCTGAAGCAACCGCTGTCAGGGCGCCAGATCTACGCGGATGTCCGGATCGCTGTCTGGCAGGATCAGGACCGTGCCGTCACCGGGCTGCCAGCCGGCGGGCAACAGAAACCACCGCCCCGCATTGTGTAGCAGCACGCGAAGACCGTTGTACCGGAACGCGTAGCGGGAGTTGCTGGAATCCAGCGGAAGGAACATGACACCCGGCCCACTGATGTAAAGCTTCTGCCGGCTGAAGACGATGGCCTGCGGATGCGTGACAAGGGTCCGCTCGAGCGTGTTGGCGGCTGCCCGTCCGCGATCCGCCCCGATGTTCGCGGTCAGCCAGAAGACCGAGATGATGACCAGAATCGCCAGGGCGCTGATACGCGTAGCCCGGCCTGCCGCCAGAGTCCGCCGCATACCGGCCGGCGTGGCCGCATGACGCTCGACGAGTGCGAGGCAGTAGCCGGTGACCAGCGTGGCGCCACCCAGGGCTATGGGGGCGGCCAACGGTTGTGACCCGATCTCCCTGGCCGGCGTCACCAGGCCGGTCACGGCCACGCCCAACAGCGCCGCCGCAGCGGTCGCCAGCAGGCATACGGCGACAGCGCCGGTTCGTCCGGTGCAGCGTGCCAGCTCCGCGGTCACCACCGGCTGGGCGATGATCGCGACGGCGGCGACAACGGCCAGGACCGCCAGTGGGACGAACGCGACCCCCGCGCTGCGGATCAGATAGTCGGTCGTGGACAACCCAACGGTTCCGAGATCGACACCGAAGTGGCGGTAGAACTCGCGCTCGCGGGTGTATCCAAAGAAATAGAACATCGCGGTCAGCAGGCTGGCCGGCGCGACCACCCGGCCGATCAGCTCGAGGATGGTGCTCAGCTGCATGCCTGCGGGCTCAACGGCGTCACCGGTACCCGGGCGAGTCCCGGAGCCGTCGGCTCCGGAGCTGTCGGCGGGGCCCGCTTCCGCGTCGGGATGAGGCGGACCTTCGGCGGGTGGGGAGCCTTCGTCAGAATCAGACATGTCAGCGAATCGGTCTCAGGTGCCTGTGGGCATGGGCAACGAGCCACCGCTCTGCCCCTCGTCGCCGTCCGAGCCGGGCGGCGTTTGATCGACGGGCGGCGATTCCGGCCCCGGCTTCGGCTCCGAAGCAGGCTCGGTGGTCGAGGGTGGCTCCTGTGTCGGGGGAACCTCCTGTTCGTTCGGAACCTCCCGCTCGTTCCCGGTCTGGGTTTCCGGTGACTCCGCGGGGGAGGTCGGCGGCTCAGCATCGTGTGATTCCTGCACATCCGGCTCAGGCAGCGTCGACTGCGCGAACCGGGCGTTGTTGACCACGTCCGCGGCGGCCTCGTCGTCGGCTGGAAGTACAAAACAGAGACCGGCGGGGGCATCGGAGCACAGCGGACTTCCCGGCCGCTCATCGGTGATCGCGATGATGTAGCTCACCTGCTGGTTCGCTGCCGTGCCAGCTGGCATCGCGTTGCTCGATGGCCGAGTACCTACTCCTGCGGCCTGGGGCACCGAGCCCACGGTCGCCGGAGCGCCGCCCGCGGTTCCGGCGGGCTTGCCGACCTCCGCGGCGGTGATGCAGAGCTGCTTCGCCGCGCACGGCTGAGCGTTCTCGGTACTGTCCCGTATCGTCGACGTGCATTCGCTTCCGGCCACGATCTCACTTGCGTCACGGCACGCCTCGGCTATCTCCATCGCCTGCGCCTCGGTGATCTGCAGCCGCGCCACGTCCTGCAGCGGAGCCTGGACGTCGCCGCCGACGGCCGGGGCATTCGGCTGCAGTGGGAGGCTGGTCGGCTCTGTGGGCAGGGCCGCGGCAAGGCTCTCGGACCGCGGCGGGTCCGCCTCACCGCCACAGGAAACGGCGATCACGACCGCCGCGATGACGAAAAGTACCGGAAGCACCCTGGAGCGCTCGCACCTCAGCATCGCGGCATGCATTTCCCCGGATTTCTCCTTGAGCTGGGTGAGGAGGTTGCCAAAATCGCGGCCATCGTAGGTACAGCATTTCCTTGATCGCCAACCGACGGCAGAAACCGAGGGTGACGTCGCGGCTGCACCGGTGAATTCAGGCTCGAACCGGACGCGGATGGACCACGTCACCTGCGACGGTGTTGCCGCCCGCCCACGGCGTCCTCGCGGGGACGCAGGGGCGGTCGGCGGGTCCGGGCTCCGCCCGAAGTGACCAGTGGCCTCGAACCGGCCCGGTATCGCCCGGTCATTGCGTCGGCCTCCCCGCATCTGTTGAGATGTGGAAGACATCGAGGTAGGAGGCGCCTGTGAACGAGCAAAACGGCGGTTCGGCGGAGGACCTCGCGACATACTTCCTTTCCGCGGAGGGTCTGCGCGGTGTCGAGGTAGCACCTCACAGCCACGGGACCGGAACGTCGACGAGCGTGCGCGACTTCGAATACAAGGGCCATCAGGCGAGGATCGAGACCACCTACCGCATCACGATCGACGGAAAACCCCTCGTCGGCCATATCGAGGCGCTCCCCTCGGGGGAGGTTCACTACCACCGGTTCCCGCAGTACGCACCGAACTCCGCCGTCGACGTGGTGAAAACCATCATCGACACCCGTCTCTGGGAGAAGCCGACCGTCCCTGACGAGCTGGCGGCCGAACACGGACCCGAGCAGCCAGAACACGAACATCACGGGCACACCGAACACGGGCCTCACGGCCACACCGAAAGTGCACACGGAGATCAGCGGGCGGACGGCGGTCACCGGTGACCGCCGTCCGGACCCACATCCTCGACGACCTCACCGCGGCACAGCGCTACCTCGACGCGGCCGTCGGCCTGAGTACGGAGCTCACCTCGGTCACCGCCCGCTCCGCGAGTCAGGTACTCGCACAGGTGATTCCCGGGTTCCGCATGCGCGGAATCGAGCAACGACTGTCGGTGTGGGATCTGTTCGTCATCTGGCACTGGGCCTCCATGCAACTGACGACGTCACCCGAAACCGCGATGCGCAATCGGGCCCATGGCGGCCCGGTGTTCCTGCCGTGGCACCGGATGTACCTCCTGCGGCTGGAACAGCAGCTCCAACGGCACAGCGACGTTGCCGACGCCGGCCTGCCCTACTGGGACTGGGCCGTGGCCGGCGGTGATCTGACCCCCGACCAACAGCTCAACCATGTCCTCTGGACCGACAAGTTCCTGGGCCCGCCGCGGGGCTCCGTCACGACGGGCCCGCTCGCCGCCCACATCGTCCGGATCGAAGAGCGTGACGACGGCCTCTGGTCCATTCCACCCCGGCCGATCGTGCGCGCGGCCGGCACCCAGGTCGGCACCCTCCCCCCGTCCTCCGACGTGCGGGCGGCGCTCAACAGCGATCATTACGACCGTGATCCGTGGGATATCTCGGTCGTCTCTCATCGCAACCTCGTCGAGGGCTGGGTGAACGGGCCCCGGATGCATAATCGAGTGCACGTCTGGGTGGGCGGTGACATGCTGCCCGGCACCTCCCCGAACGATCCGGTCTTCTTCCTGAACCACTGCAACGTGGACCGGATCTGGGAGTCCTGGATGACCCGCCACGGCCGGACCTACGAGCCCGGGCAGGATGTGCGGGGAGCGCCGGTGGGCCATCGGATCGACGACGACATGATTGCCCTGCTCGACAGGTCGTTCATGCCAGGCCAGGTACTCGACGCCAGCGCCTGGTACTCCTACGACGTCCTGCCGTAGCGCCGCTCTGGGCAGCTGACGGTCACACCACCCGAGTCCACAGGAGCCGGCATGGAGATCCCGGCTCCTGTCAGGAACCGGAGCATGCCGCCACTACCGGGTCCTTATCCAGAAAGGGACATCTTCCCGGAATAAACTGGATGGTCGGCATGCATCCCTGGGCGCGATGTGGTATTCCCCGGGCCGGCCCCGGCGGAGCAACCGTCAAGGTGACGCTGGTACTCCTGGTTCTCGTGGCGTTGACGTCGGCATTCTTCTACTGGGGCAATCTCTCGATCCTTTCCCGTGGGACCTCAGCGACGACTGGACCTCGCTGAAGCGACGCGTGGTCTCCGGGGTGGCGGTACCGGTGGAGCTTCTCCTGATGGCCTTCTGTGAATACGGGTTCGCGAAACGGGGTGGCTCCCGGGACATCTACTACCGACTTGGAGGCTCTGATCCTCCGGGTGGCAGCCCGCTCGCTTCCGGGGCGGCCGCAGTAGGCCGGCCCGGACTGATCAGTCCGGCAACGGCCCTTCCGGACTCCACGACGCCGGCCGCACCAGCCATGTCGGCAACTGCGTCTCCCTGTCCCCTCGCGCCACATCCACCTGTTCCTGCGACAGCCCCACAGCGTTGGTGAGATTCGCCCTGCTCAACCGGGCGTCGGTGAGGTTCGCCTCGTCAAGCCAGGCGTTGGTGAGATTCGCCCTGCTCAACCGGGCATTGGTGAGGTTCGCCTCGTCAAGCCAGGCGCCCGTGAGGTCTGCTCCACGCAGCCGGACGTCGGTGAGGTCCGCTCCGCTCAGCACAGCGCCGGTCAGGTCCGCTCCGCTCAGCCACGCGCCAGTGAGGTTGGCGCCGGTAAGGCTGAGGTGGGCAAGGCTGGCGGGCCCGGTGAGCTCGGTGCCGGTCAGATCACAGCGCGGAACCCCCCTGCGGGCGGGAAGACGTGCCAGGACCTGGATCGCGGCGCGAATGTCGGCAGCTGGATACGTCGGCTCGAGCGGCTCATCGCCGGCAGTGGCGGGAACGGAGGATGTCCGGGCGAGGGCGGTGCCGCGGACACGGACGAATGCGGAGAGGACTTCGACAACGGTCCGCTGGTCGGCCGGGGAGTCGACAGCGATGCGTTCCAGGGCGTAGATCCCGCCGAGTCGGATCGTGACAATCTCGGAACCGAGCTGGTCGACCGCCCGCGTATAGAGCTCCCGGACGTGGGTGTTCTCGTTCGCGCGCCGCACCTCGGCGTTGGCCTGGCGGGTCTCGTCCAGCGCGACAAGACCACCGGTGACCGCGATCAGGGCGGCGGCCGCGGTCAGCAACCCGCCCTGGAGCGCGGCCCGCGCCTCGGACTGGTCCGCCGCTGGATACATCCGCGCCGGCAGATGCCAGATACCCACCACCGCGCATACCGCCCCTAACGCCGCGATCCCGGCGACGATCCACAGTCCGCGCCGCCCGCCGCGCCGGCCTGATCCCCCGCTGTCGGCCGTCATGGTCAACGAAACCACTGGCTCAGGACCAGAACACACGGATAGGTCGCGGGAAAGGCCCACAGGAAGTCGTTGAGGCCCATGACCACCGCGCAGCACACATGAAAGAGCAACGCCATTCCGAGCGCGCCGAGGACCAGCCACGACGGCCCGAAGAGGGCCGCCACGAAGGCCGTCTCGAACAGCATCACCGCCCACCCGACGCCGAGGCTCCCGAACGGGACCCGGCCCAGGGCACGGGCGGCGACACCCAGCCCGTAGGTCTGGGTACCGATGATGTCGCCTACCGCCGTCCCGCTCCGCCATACCGGGGAGGCAAGCTTCGAGACCCCGGAGGTCGTGTAGCAGAGCACGAGCTGGGCTGCGATGAAGCCGACCGCAAGGCCGGTTCTGGTCGGCGAGACGGGCGGGAACGCCGCCAGCGCCACCGACACCAGCACCAGCGTCGTCAGCTGCTCGGCGCCATCACTACCAACGATCCGCCGCTGGCCCATGGCCAGTCGGACCGCGAGCGCTGTCACAAGCCCCGTGTAGCCGATGCCGTCCCACGGGCCGAGGATCACGGCGACGAGGCAGCTGAGCACGCCCAGGCAGAGGAGTTGCATTTCTCGCCCGCCCAGCACGGCGAGCAGCCGGCTGTCGGCCCAGTGCAGGGTCCGTACGCCGCTGATGTGGAAAACGCCGGCATACCTGAACATCCGGCGGGCTGCCAGGGCCTCGCAGTTGCCGACGAGCGCGGCGGTGGCAGCGAGTCGGGCTGTGATGTCGAGGGCTCGGGCCGGGTCAGGATTCAAGTCGGTGCGCCTGCGAAGCGAACTCGACAGAAAGCTCCTGGTCTGGCGGGAACCCCATGGACGTGAGAACGGCGAACTCCCGGTACGCGGCCGAGGAGTCCCTGGACTGTCTCGCCACCCACCCGGCAAGCCCGACGTACGGGGTCGACAGGATCAGAGCGTTCGGATGCTCCTTGAGCTGTTGTCGACTGCTGCGCAACCCGTTGACCAGGTCAATACTCGCCTTGCGCTCGAAGCGTCCCGGATTCCAGATCCACCGCACCCACGGATTCGGGGGCGCGGTGGTGAGAGCACGCCATGGCCCGCGGGTGGTCCCGCTCCGGTCGCGGTAGACAATATGGACGTCCTCGCGAGCGGGATCTGGGGCGAAGAAGGTCCAACGAGGCACGAGTCCCAACAGATCATAGCGGACTATGCGCTTCCACCAGCCCAGAGCGAACTGGTTCAGCACGCTCGCCGCGAACCAGCCGGCGAAGACCAGACCGACCGCGACTGTGGCCAGCACCTCAGCCATGTCAGCCCTGGACGACCTGTGCCCGCATCTCCACGAGCTCGCCGATCGACGTCGTGTGTTCCAGCTGCCCGGTCAGCTCGATGATCTGGTTGAGGATCTCCCGGTCATGCTCGGACAGGTCGAAGAGCGGGTGATGCGCGTCCGGAGTCGCGGCGGCCTGTTCCTCAGTGATGTGAATCCTGAATCGGTCGGACAGCCCGAACCCGCGCGATTGGGCCTCGGTGATCAGGGCGTCGATGCGGGCGAGTTGACTCAGGCGTAGGCTTCCTGGTTCAGATCGCATGCTCATGAAACACCTCGACAGAAGGAGTACTTCATCTCGGGATAGCTATTTTCTCTGCGATGAAGACACGGAACAGCCTCGACGGACACTGCCGATGGCCACCCCCTGATCAGCCGGCACTACGACCGCCCTGATCCTGGCGGAATCATCCACTACCCGGCGCCGGGCCGTCAGTGGTTTCGCGATATCTTGCTTGCGAGCCATTGCTGTTGGCAGGTGACTTACCGCGGTGGCAACCTCGGCGTCCACCCTGATCCGGGCGGACGGTTCGCCCGCCTGGCCCGCAGACGCGACAGTGCCCTTCTGGTGCCCTACAGCCGTGGATCCACCGGCTCGGACTCCAGGGCCAGCACGGCGAAGACGCATTCGTGAACCCGCCACAGCGGCTCCCCGGCCGCGGTGCGTTCGAGCGCCTCCAGTCCCAGGGCGTACTCGCGGAAGGCCAGGGATCGTTTGCGGCCCAGGCCCCGCTCGCGCAGCCGCTCCAGGTGCACCGCCTCGGTGTAGTCGGCGCCGTAGATGATGCGCAGGTACTCCCGGCCCCGCACCTTCACGCCGGCCAGGGCCAGCCCTCGTTTTCCCCGGGCCAGGCCCGCGAACGGCTTGACCACCATGCCCTCGCCGCCGGCGGCGGTCAGCTCCTCCCACCACCGCGTTCCGGCGGCCACCGAGTCCGGGTCGGCCGGGTTGACCCGGATCCGCGCGGTGGTGGCCAGCAGGTCCGGATCGGCGGCGGCGAGGCGGTCCGCCACCGCCAGATGCCACAGGTTGTCCTGGTGCAGGTAGGTCCTCGCGGTCTGCCCGTCCCCGGCGTGACCCGCGCCGCCCGCCACCGCCGCAGCCGCCTGGTCGATGGGTGGCGCAGCGGGTGCGACGCCCCCGGCTGCCAGCAGCATGAACGGCGCGAACCGCAGGCCGTCCAGGCCGTCGACGGGCCAGCAGTACGGCTGGTACGCCGCCGTGAACGCGTCCGCGTTGGCCGCCCGGCCGCGGGTGCGTTCCAGCAGGTCCGCGACGTCGACACCGCGGCCCACGGCCCGGGCCAGGGCGTCGACGGCGACCGGGAGGGCGGCGCGGGCCGCCGCGCCGGTGGCCGCGTACTGGCGCCGGATCAGGGCGTGGGCCTTGGCGCTCCACGGCATGATCTCCCCGTCGAACACCGCCCATCCGGCCGCCAGCTCGTCCCACAGGCCGCTGGTGGCCATCGCCGCCCGGAGCCGGGCCAGCAGCGCCTCGGTCAGGTCCGGGGCGAGGAACGGCCGGCCGGTTCGGGTGAAGACCGCGCCGGTGACCCCGTCGGGCGCGCCGAATCGCCCGCGGGCGGTGGCGGCATCCCGGCAGACGACGACCACGGCCCGCGAGCCCATGTGCTTCTGCTCACACAGAAGATCCTCGACGCCGTCCGCGCGGTAGGCCTCGAAGGCCTCCGCCGGATGTTCGAGCAGGCCCGGCAGGGTCGAGGTCGGCGGCGGGCTCATCGTCGGCGGAAGGTAGACGAGCCAGCGTGGGTCGACGGCGAAGCGGCTCATCACCTCCAGAGCCGCGAGCGCGTTGGGCTCCTCGATCCGGACTCGGCCGCCGTGGCGCGTCTCGATGAACCTGCGGCCGAGGACGTCGTTGACGTGAAGCGTGTCAGGGCGCGCCGTCGGGCCGGTGGTTCTGTCGACCGAGGCGCCGGTGTCGATGATCAGGCTGGCCGGGCCGGGGTCGGAGGCCCCGGCGGCGGGCGGGTCGACGGCGCCGTCGTCGACGGACGGCTCCTCCTCGGGCCGTGTCGCCGGTCCCTCCGCCGGCTGCTCCGTGTGCTGCTCCGTCAGCGGCCGACGCGGCTCGAAGTACTCGCGGGCCGCCGGCACGGACACCAGTTCCCGCTCCGGGTAGCGCAGCGCGGTGAGACGTCCGCCGAACACACACCCGGTGTCCAGGCACAGGGTGTTGTTCTCCCACCGCGGCTCGGGGACGGGGGTGTGGCCGTAGAGCACCATCGCCTTCCCCCGGTAATCACGGGCCCAGGGGTAGCGCACCGGCAGCCCGTACTCGTCGCTCTCACCGGTGGTGTCCCCGTAGAGAGCGAACGACCGCACCCGGCCGGAGGCCCGGCCCTGGTAGGCCTCCTTCAGCCCGGCGTGCGCGACGACGAGACGTCCGCCGTCGAGGACGAGGTGTGAGACCAGCCCGTCGCAGAACTGTTCGACCTCGGTCCGGAACTCGGGTGTCTCCCGGCCGAGCTGCGCCAGCGACTCGGCGAGACCGTGCCCGATCCGCACCTGCCGGCCGCGCAGGGCACGGACGAGCTTGTTCTCGTGGTTGCCGGGCACCGCGAACGCCTCGCCGGCGGCGACCATGCCCATCGCCAGCCGCAGGACCCCGGGCGTGTCGGGCCCGCGGTCCACCAGGTCGCCGAGGAAGATGGCGCGCCGGCCTTCCGGGTGGGCACCGCCGACCGCGCGGCCCTCATCGTCGCGGCGCAGCTGGTAGCCCAGCCGGATCAGCAACGCCTCCAGCTCGTCGCGGCAGCCGTGCACGTCACCGATCACGTCGAACGGGCCGGTGAGCTCGCGGCGGTCGTTGAGCAGCGGGGTGTACTGGATCGTCGCGGCGGCGATCTCCGCCTCGGAGCGCAGGACGTGCACGCGGCGGAAGCCTTCGCGGGCCAGCCCGCGCAGTGACCGGCGCAGCTCGCCGTGCTGGCGGCGGACGACGTGCGCGCCGAAGGCCCGGTCCGGCCGGTCCGCGTTGCGCGCGACGCAGACCGACTCCGGCACGTCGAGCACGATGGCGACGGGCAGCACATCGTGCGCTCTGGCCAGCTCCACCAGGCGGGCGCGGGATGTCCGCTGCACGTTGGTCGCGTCCACGACGGTCAGGCGCCCGGCGGTGAGCCTGCGGGCGGCGATGAAGTTCAGGACGTCGAAAGCGTCCGCGGTCGCGGACTGGTCGTTCTCGTCGTCGGCGACGAGCCCACGGCAGAAGTCGGAGGACAGCACCTGGGTCGGCAGGAAGTGCCGGCGCGCGAACGTCGACTTGCCGGAGCCGGTCACCCCCACCAGCACGACGAGGCTCGGGTTGGGAATCGTGAGCGGCGCGACCGGCGGCTCCTTCGGCGGCTCGGACAGCCCGGACAGCTCGGACGGCTCGGACAGCTCGGACAGCTCGGACGGCTCGGACGGCTCGGACGGCTCGGACGGCTCGGACGGCTCGGACGGCTCGGACGGGAGCTGACTCGTCTCGCTCATCGGTTCGCCCCTCGCTCCGGCGCCGCCAGTTCCAGGACCGCGAGCTGGGTCGGCTGGCCGACCTCGGGGTCGTCGGCGCCGATACCGCCGATCCTGGCGCGGTAGGGGTAGCCGGCCACGAGGTCGCCGATCCAGGCGGTGAACTCGGCGCGGGTCCATTCGAAGCGGTGGTCCCGATGCCGCAGAACGCCGGGGGGCAGTCCGTCGTAGCGCACGTTGTACTCCCGGTTCGGAGTGGTGATGAGAAGGGTCCCGGGCCGCGCGTGCCCGAGCAGGACGTCGGCGAGCACCGGCAGCCGGGGCGGGTCGACGTGCTCGACCACCTCTGAGAGCACGATCGCGTCCATCCCGGTGAGGCGGTCGTCCCGGTACAGCAGCGAGGAGACGACCAGGCGGACCCGTTCACGGTCGCGGTCGGACATCTGCTCGACGTGCAGTCTGCGGGCGGTGAGCTCGAGCGCGCGGTGGGAGACGTCGACCGCGACGATCTCGGTGAAGGCCCGGTCGGCGACGAGACGGGCCACCAGCCGGCCGGCACCGCAGCCGACGTCGGCGACGCGGCGCGCGCCGGCCGTCCGCAGCTCGGCCATGATCGCGCGGCGCCGCTGCTCAGCCAGCGGCAGCTCCGGTGTGCCATCGCCGTTCACCGGATCGGCGTCCGCTCCCTGCACCGCTCCCGGCACCGCTCCCGGCACCGTGCTCGGCACCGTGCTCGGGCCCTGGCCCGCCGCCTGGATCAGGCCGGGTTCCGGGTTCGTGGTGAGCCCGGTTTCCATGGTGCGGTCGGGTTCCGCGTTCGCGGCGGGATCTGGTTCCGTCGCGTCGGAGGTGAGCCGTCCCGGTTCGAAGCCGTCGGGGATGCCCTCGGCGGTGAGGTCCTCGGCCACGGACAGCTGCGTCAGCGCCGCCGTCGCCAGGCCGGAGCGGTGGGCGAGGTAGCGGCGTGCGATCAGCCGCTGCTCCGGATGGCCGGGCAGCCAGCGGGCACCTTCACGGACGAGCTTGTCGATCTCGTCGCGGCCGACGTGGTAGTGCTTGGCGTCATCGAGCACGGGCAGGAGCACGTAGGCCTGGGTGAGGGCGTCCGCCAGCAGGGCGGTGCCGGTCAGCGTGACGTCGTGATGCGGCGCGTCGCCCCAGTCCGGGAAGTTCGGGTCGAGCGGTAGCGGGTTCGCCTCGACCTGCCAGCCCAACGGTTCGAACAGACGCCGGACGAGGTCGGCGCCGCCACCGCGGCACGGCAGCGACGGAAGCCGGATGCTCAGCGGCAGCGGTGTCGTGACCAGCTCCGGCCGGGCCCGGCACCGGCCCGCCATCGCCGTCGAGAAGACAGCCGCCATCGCGACCGCGAGCAGGCTGGAGGCCGCGTAGGGCCGATCGTCGACGTAGTGTGCGCCGGCGGTGTCCCGGCCGCCGCCGGCCTGCCCCCGGCGGCCGGTGGATCGCGAGCTTCCCCGGACGAGTCCCACCGGGTCGACCTCCAGCAGCAGTGCCGCGGTGCAGCGCGCGTCGGTCGCCTCGGGGTAGAAGACGTGTGCCGGGCCGGCCGCGGTGTCGAAGCGATGAACCCGGTCGGGGTGCTTGTGCAGCAGGAAGCCCAGATCGGTCGCTGGCTGGTAGGTCGTCGACACCGTCAGGAACATGGCGAGGATTCTCGCGGATCGGACAGTCGGCGTCGCGTGAGTATTCCGCTGGAGCGCTGGGCCGCGGCACGTATCGAAGCCCGTGACCCGAGCGAGCCACAGCCACCAGCGAAAGATATAGATCTTTATAGCTCCGGGCGGTACGGTGAGGCCACCAGCGTGCGCCTGCTACGCGAGCAGGACATCCCAGGAGGGCCGATGTTCACGCAGACCGCGGACCAGGACTTGCTCGAGGCCACCACGGAGCAGTACCTCGAGGCCACCTACCCGCCCACGCGCATCCGTGAGCTGGCCCGGCAGGACTCGACCTTCGATCCGGTGCTGTGGAAGCGGGGTGCCGAGCTCGGCTGGACGTCGCTGCTGGTCCCGGAGGGCTCCGGGGGCGGATCGGTCAGCGGCAACGGCCTCGCCGATCTCCTCGCGGTCGCCTTCCAGTTCGGTCGGCACGCCGCGCCCGGGCCACTGATCGGGACCAATGTGGTCGCCGCGGCGCTGGGTCGGTGGGGCAGCAAGGAGCGGCACGGCGGGCCGCTGGCGGAGTTGTTCGACGGAGCCGCCACCGCCGCCTGGGGGTACTCGCCGCGCACCGGGCCACGCGCCGGTGCCGCGGTGCGCGCGGGCCGGTCCGGCGACGGTTTCCTCCTGGACGGTGTGGTGCCCTGCGTCGAGAGCGGCGCACCGAACGGCTACCTTCTGGTCGCCGCCTCCGGAAGCGACACCACCGCTGACGGGGATGACGCACGGTCGCACTACCTGGTTCCGCTCGACGCCCCCGGTGTGCGGACCTCCCCGCTGGGCGGCATCGACCTCACTCGCCGCCACGCCGCGGTGACGTTGCAGGAGGTCGCCGTAGCAGCGAACGCTCAGGTGGGCGAACCCGGCTCCGCCGACGATCACGACGAGCTGCTCCTCGATCTCACCGCCGTGCTGCAGGCCGGCGAGATCGTCGGCGCGATGGAACGCGCCTTCGCGATGACCCTTCGGTGGGTGAACGACCGGTACTCCTTCGGCCGCCCGCTCGGGTCGTACCAGGAGATCAAGCATCGGATGGCCGACCTGCGCACCCAGCTGGAGGCGAGCGCGGCGGTCACCGAGAAGGCCGCGCGGCGCGTCGGCGAGGGCACGCCGGACGCCCACTCGTGGGCCAGCGCGGCGAAGGCGCACGTCGGGCGGGTCGGTCCGGAGGTCATCCAGGACTGCGTCCAGCTGCACGGCGGAATCGGGATCACCTTCGAGCACGACCTGCACCTCTACCTTCGGCGCGCCACCGTCGACGCGCAGTTGTTCGGCACGCCGGCCACCTTCACCGACCGGCTCGTTGGCCTGACCGAGACCGCACTGGCAGCGACCGCCCAGGATGGTGGCAAGTGAGCGAGACCATGATCGACGTCGACGAGTTCGCGGCCCGCGCCCGCGCCTGGCTGGCCGAGAACATGCCGCCCGCGAATCCCGACCGTGACACCTTCTTCCTCTATGCCGCCACCCATCCCACCGACGAGGAGGTGCTCGCGCGGGCCGCGACCTGCCGCGAGCTGCAGCGCCGGCTCTTCGACGGCGGTTTCGCCGGCATCTGCGTGCCGACGCGGTACGGCGGGCAGGGCTTGACCCCGGCGCATCAGGCCGCGTTCAACCGGGAGATCAAGGGCTACGACTATCCCGCCGAGATCCAGGCGTCCACCTTCATTCCGTGCATGGCCGTGCTGCTGGAGTTCGGGACCGAGGAGCAGAAGCAGCGTCACATCCCCCGGATGCTGCGCGGCGAGGAGATCTGGGTCCAGCTCCTGTCCGAGCCGGGCGGCGGCTCGGACGCCGCCGGCGCGGTCACCACCGCCACCCGCGACGGCGACCGGTGGATCCTCAACGGCTCGAAGGTCTGGACGACGTCCGGCTGGTGGGGCGACTGGGCGCTCTGCCTGGCCCGCACGAACTGGGACGTCGCGAAGCACCAGGGCCTGACCGTGTTCAGCCTGCCGATGTCCGCCCCGGGGCTGGCGATCAGCCAGATCGAGCTGGTGAACGGCTCGAAGGACTTCTGCCAGGAGTTCCTCACCGACGTCGTCGTGCCCGACGCCGACCGGATCGGCGACGTCGACGCCGGGTGGAACGTCATGGGCCGCTGGCTTTACCACGAGCGCACGATCTCGGGCGGCTCCCCTTATGTGACCGGCGGTGGGAACCGGCCGAACGACGGCCCGTACGAGCCCGCGGCGATGATCGCGGCCGCCCGCCGGCTCGGGACGATCGACGACAGCCGCACGCGGGCCCTCCTCGGTGAGGCGCAGACGAGTTCCCTCGTCCTGCGGGCGCTGGTCGAGTCCGTCACCCGCAAGATGGCCGGCGGTGTGCTCCCCCACCACGCGGCGGCGATGACGCGGCTGTTCGGCGGCACGAGCAACGCCCGCCGCGCGGCGATCGCGACGGAGCTGTACGGCGGCGCGGGAGTGGTCTGGGCCCCGGGCGAGGAGACCGCCGCGCAGGTCGGGCTCGGCTACCTGACCCGACAGGCCGCCTGCATCGGCGGGGGCACCACGGAGATGGCCCGCAACGTCATCGCCGAGCGGCTCCTCGGCCTGCCGCGCGAGCAGCGCGCCGACACCGGCGCCTTCCGCGATGTGCCCCGCGGGCCACAGGCCACCGGGGGCCAGTGAGCGACGGGCCTTTGCGCCGTCACACCAACCCGAGTAGAGATATCTACATATCTTTCAACTGGCCGGGAGGCAGTCATGGCAGATGAGCAGCGACCGGAGCCGGTGGCGCCGCGGCCGGTCGACGCGGACAACCACTACTACGAGACCCTCGACGCGTTCACGCGCCACCTCGACCGGAAGTTCCGTGATCGCGGCGTGCGCGTGTTCCAGGACGGCCGACACACCGAGATGGTCATCGGTGGAAAGGTCAACGGCTTCATCCCGAACCCGACGTTCGACCCGGTGATCGTTCCCGGCTGCCTCGACCTGCAGTTCCGCGGCCAGATCCCGGAGGGGGTCGACCCGCGCAGCCTCACCAAGGTCGAGCCCATCCGGCCCGAGTACCGGGACCGGGAGGCACGGCTGGCGACGATGGACGCCCAGGGCCTCGACGCGGTGCTGCTCTTCCCGACCCTGGGCTGCGGTGTCGAGCAGGCGCTGCGGTACGACGTCCCGGCCACGATGGCGAGTCTCAACGCCTTCAACCGCTGGCTCGAGGACGACTGGGGCTACTTCTACCAGGAGCGGATCATCTCCGTGCCGATGCTCTCGCTGGCCGACCCCGAGGCGGCGCTCGCCGAGGTCGACCGGGTGCTGGGCCTCGGCGCGCGGGTCGTCCACGTCCGCCCGGCCCCGGTCCCGACCGGGACCGGCAAGGGCCGCTCGCTGGGCAACCGTGCGCACGACCCCGTCTGGGCCCGACTCGCCGAGGCTGGCGTGCCGGTCGCGTTCCACCTCGGCGACAGCGGATACAACGCGATGGTCGGCGCGCCCTGGGGCGGCGCCGAGGAGTTCGCCCCGTTCCGCGCCCCCGACCTGCTCGGCAGCGTGCTCGTCGGCGACCGGGCCATCCACGACACAGTCGCGAGCCTGATCGTCGACGGCGTCTTCACCCGCCACCCTGCGCTGAAGGTGGCCAGTGTCGAGAACGGTTCCGACTGGGTCTACCCCCTGGTCAAGGGCCTGCGGAAGCTGGCGAACCGGGTCCCGTCGAGGTTTGCCGAGGACCCGCTGGACACGATCCGCGAGCACATCTGGGTCACGCCGTACTACGAGGAGGACCTGCGCAAGCTCGCGGACACGATCGGCGTCGACCGGGTCCTGTTCGGCTCCGACTGGCCGCACGGCGAGGGCCTGGCCGACCCGGCGGCGTTCACCGACGAGCTGACCGCCTTCAGCCCCGAGGAGGTACAGCTGATCATGCGCACCAACTGCGCCGAGCTCATCGGGCTCCCCACCTCCTGACCGAGACCGGCGGCTCCCGACCGGACTGCGATCTCGCGAACGCGACTCCGTCCGGGAGCCGCCGGCGCGCCCCCCGGTGCACCGGTCGCGAGCACGGCCAGGCGGCGCCGGTGGTGGCTACTCCCCCGCTGGGACCTCGTAGAACTGGGTCGCCCAGCGGCGGTAGGCCATGTACGGCTTCGCGTCCTGGACGGCCATGATGGGGCGCTCGACGTACTCCTGGTGGCGCCAGATCCCGAGGTCGTCGTCGAGCGTGGAGAGGAACTCCTTCTCGACGCGTTCGAGCACGTCCGGTGGCGGGACGTCGGAGGTGTCGCCCGGGATCCGGGGCCACCAGATCGAGTAGAACATGTCGGAGGCGCCGTCCTCGACGGGCGTGGTCGCGAAGATGAGGCGGTAGTTGTCCACGCCGGCGAACGCGCTGATCGCGCCGCCGAGGCCGAACAGGTAGCTGTGGATTCGCAGGACCATCGCGTCCGGGTCGTCGCTGCGGCGGTCGGGCCAGCCGGTCTCGAACAGCCACCCGTGGTCGTCGGCCTTCCAGTCGCGCAGGACCGGCGTCACCGTCGAGTGGTGGACGTACTGGAAGTGCATGCTGTCGGCGGCGTTCTCACCCGGGATCTGCGGGTGCACCGGCTCGCGCTCCATCCTGCGCGACAGCGCCGGGTAGGGCGGGTAGTAGGCGGCGGGGTCGGTCTCGAACTGCGGGAAGATCCGGAAGATGTCGGTCATCGGCCAGCGCGGCGCCTCGCCCCGCGGCTGGTGCCAGACGAACACGCAGCCGTACTGCTCGTGCACCGGGTACACCCGCAGCTGGGCGGCGCGGTTGGGCCGGTCCTGGTACGGGATGTAGCGGTTCCTGCCGTCCGGCCCCCAGCCCCAGCCGTGGAACGGGCACTCGATGCAGTCGCCGTTGACCTTGCCGCCGTGGCCGAGGTGGGCACCCATGTGCCGGCAGTGGGCCTGCAGCACGTGCATCTCACCGGACTCGTCGCGGTAGGCGACCAGCTCCTCGCCGAAGTACCGCAGCGGCCGGACCTGACCCGTGCGGAACTCGGCCGACCAGCCGACCATGAACCACCCGGTGGGCTTCCAGGTGAACGGAACCTTCATGCGACGTCCCCTCGTCGAAAGCTCTAGATTTATCTTGCACCCGGCCGGATGGGCCGGCAAGGGTGCGGACGGTGGCGGGGGCGACCACGGTCCGACCGGCGGCGCACCCACCCCTCCCGAGGGACCCTGCGACCTCTGGACAGGCGCGGGCCGGTCGGCTGAACCTCGACCACCCTTCCCAAATTAATATCTATATATATTAGCGGCTCGATGGTCTCGTGCCGCCAACTGTGCGGTGACGGCATTCGGAGGCGTGCATGGACCTGTCGTTGGACGAGGCGTCGCGAGCGGCGCAGGAGCTGGCCACGGCCGTGCTCACCCGTAGTCCGGGGCTGGCGGCGGCCCGGGCCGCCGAGCCGTTGGGGCACGACCCGACGCTGTGGGCGCAGCTCTGCGCGACAGGGCTGCCAGGGCTCGCCATCCCCGAGAAGCACGACGGCGGCGGCGCCGGCCTGCACGCGCCGGTCATCGCGGCGATCGAGCTGGGGCGGTCACTGGCGCCGGTGCCGTTCGCCGAGCACGTCGCGGCGGCACGTCTGCTCGCCGCCGTCGCGCCGGACCATCCCGACCTGCCCGCCGTCGTCGCCGGGGAGCTGATCGCGACGCTGGCACCGCGGGTTCACGCCGGCACCGCCGTCGCGGTGCCGGCAGGGGCCGTCGCCGGGCTGGTCCTCGCGGTGCGCGACGGTCAGGTGGTCGCGGCGCGCTCGACCCCGCCCGGCGCCGCCGTGGCCAACCAGGGCGACCTGCCGGTGGCCGACCGCGATCTGCGCGAGGCGGTGGTCCTCGGCGGCGCGCCGGCGGTGGCGGCGTTCGCGCGGGCCCGGTCGGAATGGCTGGTCCTGATGGCTGGTTGGCTCGCCGGCCTTGCCGACGGCGCGCTGGAGCTGGCGACCCGATGGGTGAAGGAACGCGTTCAGTTCGGCGTGCCGATCGGATCGTTCCAGGGGGTGCAGCACGGGCTCGCGGACCTGCCGGGGCTGGTGGACGGGGCCACGCTGTTGTCGCGGGAGGCGGCCTGGAGCCTGGACACCGGGAAACGGTCGGTCACCGGAGCCGACGGTGACCAGCTCGCGGCGATGGCGGCGTTGTTCGCCACCGAGGCGGCACGCCACGCCGCGGACCGGGCGGTCCAGTACCACGGTGGCCTCGGGGTCTCCCTGGAGCACGACGCGCAGCTGTTCTTCCGCCGCGCCCGCGCCTACCCCGCGCTCGCCGGCGCGCCCCGTGCACTGGCCCGCGAACTGGGCCGCGACCTCGTGGACGGCCGGTCGACCACCGCGGACGCCCCGGAGGTCGCCGGCACCGCCCCGCGGACCGGTGGGCCGGCCGGGCAGGTGGCGCCGGCCCCGGGTGGGACGGACTTCGCCCACAACCCGTCCGTCGCCGTGTTCGCCGCGCAGGTCCGCGGCTTCGTCCGATCCTGGCTGACGGACGAGGTCCGCCAGGAGGCACGCCGAACCGGCACCGTGCACGTGCCGGCGCTGCACCAGGCCCTCGCCGAGCGCGGCTGGCTCGCGGCGTCCGCACCGGGCGACCGCGCCGCACGGGATCCCTACGAGCTGGCCGCCCTCTTCCGGGAGCTGGAGCTCGCGGACGCGCCTTACCACGGCATCGGCACCACCATGATCGTCGCCGGGGTGCTCGACCAGATCGGGAGCCCGGCGCTGCGCGCCGACGTCCTGCCTCGGCTGCTGGCTGGCGAGGCGACCGCCGTGCTCGGTTACTCCGAGCCTGGCGCGGGCTCCGACGTCGCGTCCGCGCGGACCCGGGCCACCCCCGTGGACGACACGCACACCTCCTGGCGGATCAACGGGCAGAAGATGTGGACCACCCTCGCCCACACCGCCGCGCACTGCCTGCTGCTGACCCGCACGAATCCCGACGTGCCCAAGCACCGCGGCCTGACGATGTTCCTCGTCCCGCTGGACACCCCGGGGATCACGATCCAGCCGATCCACACGATCGCCGACGAGCGGACCAACATCGTCTTCTATGACGACGTGATCGTTCCGGACTCCTGCCGAGTCGGTGGCATCGACGAGGGCTGGCAGGTCATGGCGATCGGGCTCAGCCTGGAACGCGGCGTCATGGGCAGCACCGCGACCATCGAGCCGCTGCTCACCGCGGTGACGGCCTGGGCCCGCGTCCCCGCGCCGGCAGGCAGCTGGCAGGAAGGGGAACGACCGGGCGACGACCCCGCCGTGCTGGCCGCGATCGCACGAGCCCGGGCCGACGCGGAGGTAGCCTTCCTGCTCACCCAGCGGACCGCCTGGCTCAACATCGCCGGCCAGTCACCCGCCATCGCGGGCACGATCGCGAAGCTGTTCGCCTCTACCGCCTACCAACGCGACAGCCGCGAACTCCAGGACGTCACCGGCCTCGGCGGCATCCTGCGTGCGCCTGCCAGTGGGAGCTCCATCGCGCCGGCCGCCGACGGCGAGATCGAACGCGCCGCCCGCCACTCCAGCGCCGTCACCATCCAGGGCGGCACCACCGAGATCGCCCGCAACCTCGTCGCCGAGCAGCGCCTCGGACTACCGAAGACCCGCCGTGGCACTCGCACGTCCACCGCCCAAGCGGCGACGACACGCGGATCCACAGTGTCCAGTTGACCGGAAAGGTCAGTCGCCTCCAGTCGAATTTCATCAACGGAATCACCAGGATGCCGGTGCGCTTCGCCCCGGCGTGAGCACGGCTCGACCGTGATGTCGCCGAGCCGCCGCCCGGCGACATCACGAGAGCAGGCTGGGATCGGAGCGCAGTTCGGCGCGGACGGCGGACTCCCAGAAGCCGACGAAGCCGTTGCCGTCGGAGTTCTTCAGATGGCTCAGGAAGCCGGCCGGGAGGACAGGGACCGGGGAGCCGCCCGCGGCACGGACATGCCAGGCGCGCTGACAGCGCTGTTCCAGCGCGACGGCGCGCTGGAAGACGGCGCGCGCGGAGCCGCCGAGCACGAAGACGCCGTGGCCCGCGAGGAGGGCAAGGTCGCCGCCGTGCAGAGCGTCGATCGCGCCCCGGGCGGTGGCAGGGTCGTTGACAGGGCCCTGGTACTCGTTGACGAGGACGAGGTCGCCGCCACCGCCCAGCGCCGAGCTCTGGTCGTAGATCGGTGGGATCTCACCGAGATCCGCCCAGACGGTGCCGTAGAGCGGGTGGTTGTGCACGGCCCAGGTGACGTCGGTCCGCGCGGAATGCAGCGCGAGGTGCAGCGGAATGCCCAGTGGGACGGGCCAGTCCCCCTCGGCCACCCTGCCGGCGAGGTCGATGCGGATGACCTGCTCCGGGCGCAGCTCGTCCCAGCGGACCAGCCACGGGTTGCACAGCAGGGTGCCATCCGGCTGCAGGGCCGTGATGTGGCCGGCCAGGTGGTCGTTGTAGCCCTGCCGCCACAGGGCCCGGGCGAGCAGGGCGATCTCCTCGCGGGCGGTGAGCTCCGGCATGAGTTTGTCGGCGGTCGGCATGAACGTCATCGTCACGTCCTTCAGTCGGCCGGCAGAACTGTCGGCGGGAGGGGGTGGCGGAACAGGGCCGCGGCGTTCTCGCAGCACATCGCCCGGATTTCGGCGGGCGGGATGTGGCCCCAGACGTCGGCGAGCACGCTCTGGGTGTCCGGCCAGGTGCCGTCGCCGTGCGGGTAGTCCGTCTCGACCATGATGTTCTCGACGCCGATCCGGTGGCGGGTGTCGATCGTCGACGGGTCGTCGAGAGTGCAGAACCAGAAGTTGCGGCGCAGCACCTCGGCGGGGCGCAGGTCCCAGCCGGTGCCGTAGCCGGACCGATCGACGATGTTGTCGAGCCGGTCGAGCAGCATCGCGACCCAGCCGATACCGCCCTCGCTCATCGCGATCTTCAACGTCGGGAGGCGGACGGGGTGGCCCGACCACAGCCACTCCGCGCAGGCGGTGAGCGAGGCCTGGCCGAACAGCGTCGAACCCAGCTGCAGCCGGGGCGCGCCGGGCGGCGCGTCGGACAGGCCCGAACTGCCGACGTGCAGGGTGATGACGGTGTCCGTCTCGACGCAGGCACCGATGATCGGATCCCAGTGGGCGCGGTCCCACAGCGACGGCAGGCCGATCGTGTGCGGGCGCTCGGGGAAGGTGACGGCGGTGAAGCCGCGCGCCGCGTTCCGGCGGATCTCCGCGGCGGCGAGTGCCGGGTCCGCCAGGTAGGTGATGCCCATCGGCACGACCCGCTCGGGGTAGGCCCCGAACCACTCCTCGTGGAGCCAGTCGTTCCACGCACGCACGCAGGCGAGGCCGAGATCCCGGTCCCGGGCACCGAAGAACACCCGGCCGCAGAAGCCGGAGATCTGCGAGGGGAAGTTCACCGACGCCCAGATCCCGTTGACGTCCATGTCCCGGACCCTGGCGTCGATGTCGTAGCAGCCGGGACGCATGTGCTCGAACCGCAACGGCTCCAGCTTCACCGTCTCCGGTCGCCGCCCGGCGACGGCGTTCATCCCGACCTGGGTGAAGGTCTGGTCCTCGAAGTGCCACACCTGGTGGCCCTGGTCGGTTTCGACGATGCGTGGGGCAGCGTCGGCGAACCGTGCCGGAACCCGCCCCTCGAACAGGTGCGGAGGCTCGACAACGTGATCGTCGACGGAGATGACGGTGTACCGGACGGCCCGCGGGCCGGGCTCGGGTAAGAACAGCGCGGGGTCGAGGCCGGTGGGCAGGCCGGCGCCGCTCGCGGCGGTGCTGCTCGCGGCGGTGCTGCTCGTTGCGGTGCTGCTCGTTGCGGTGCTGCTCGTTGCGGTGCTGCTCATGAGAGCCTTCCCAGGAGAACGAGGGTGAGGAAGAGCGCGCCGGCCCCGCCCGCGGTGCACAGCGCGACCTCGGCGGCGGTGAACATTCCCCAGGGGATGACGAACTCGTTCTCCGGCCGGGTCCAGGGCGCGGTGGCCGCCCGGCACACGCCGCCCAGAACGGTTCGGTCAGCGGCGCGCGCGGGGCGAACGACATCCCGGCCGCCTGGGGTCACAACCATGCATCACCGCTCGGACTATTAGTCCGAGCGGATGGTGACGGAACTGCGAGAGATGAATCGCTCACGGCACCCCTCACCGCCTCCTTCGGCCTGCGGCTCGGCAGACCACGCTGCACTGGGCATCGTGAAGCCGCCACGAAGACACCGGCTAGTGTGGACGATCCACTTCACCACACTCCCGTTTGGAGCTCAATAGTCTTCCAGCCTGCAGGTCGTCGAGGTCCGCCCCGGCGCGGCCGTCAGGTGGTGGGCTGCCGGCCAGGCAGGCCCCACGGTCTGCACGGCGGAGGTCACCGAGCTGATCGCCGCGTCGAAGTCATCGACGGCGACGAGGTTCACGTACCAAAACACGCTCCTGGGCAGCAGCACGGGCTCATTCGTCGAGGAGAACGACGCGGAGGGCGTTTGGACGCGCCTTGTCGGCTGATTCACCCGTCAGACCCCCGGCGCCGGCCCTGATCGTCTCCCGCGCCTTCCCGCAGCTCGTGGCCGGCGCGCCCACGGCTGGCCGGCGCGGGGAGCGACGACTCCCCCTTGCGCGCACGCGGACCACGGTCTACAGATATAGACGCAATCCGTCCGAAACGGAGGAGATATGAAGAGCAGGGCGGCCGTGCTGCACGAACAGCCCGGGAAATGGCAGATCACCGAAATCGAGATCGAGCCACCCCGGCGGGGAGAACTCATCGTCCGGATGGTCGCGGCCGGGTTATGCCATTCCGATGACCACATCGCGACCGGCGACATGCCGTTCACGGGTGCGCTACCGCTCGTCGGCGGCCACGAGGGAGCGGGAATCGTCGAGCAGGTCGGCCCGCACACCGACGGATGGCAGGTCGGGGACCACGTCGTCCTGCCTTTCCTGCCGGCGTGCGGGCGGTGCCGCTGGTGCTCGTCGGGGATGCAGAACCTCTGCGACAACGGAATCCGTACGCTCTCCGGTGCGCGCGAGGACGGCTCCAGCCGGCTGTCCCTGGACGGCAGGCCGCTGGGCCAGATGGCCGGAATCTCGACCTTCAGCGAGTACACGGCCCTGTCCGTGAACTCGGCCGTCAAGGTCTCCACCGATCTCGACCTGGTGTCGGCCTGCCTGACCAGCTGCTGCGTGTCGACCGGCTGGGGCGCGGCGGTGAACTCGGCCCAGGTCCGGGCCGGCGACGTCGTCATCGTCCTCGGAGCCGGGGGCATCGGGATGAACGCGGTGCAGGGCGCCGCCCATGCCGGCGCTCGGGTGCTCGTCGCGGTCGACCCGGTGGAGTGGAAGCGCCGGAAGGCACTGGGCTTCGGCGCCACGCACGCCGTGGCCTCCGTCGAGGAGGCGACCGAGATCGCCCGAGCGCACACCAACGGGCAGGGTGCCGACGCGACGATCGTCTGTGTGGGGGTGACGAACGGCGCGCACATCGGCGCGGCGTTCTCGAGCATCCGCAAGGCCGGAACCTGCGTCGTCGTCGGGCTGGGCAACATCCTTGCGGACGGCAGCCTGCCACTGTCGCTGCATGAGCTCGTGCTGTTCCAGAAGCGGCTGCAGGGCTCGCTGTTCGGCGCATGTAACCCGATGCGGGACATCCCGGCGCTGCTGGAGCTGTACCGAGCCGGCAAGCTGCGCCTGGACGAGCTGATCACGACCCGCTACTCGTTGGAGCAGATCAACGATGGCTTCGCGGACATGCACGCCGGTCGAAACATCCGTGGCGTCATCACCTTCGGCTAGCTCGGCCGGCACCGCGCCAACGGCCTGTACGGGGCTGGGACGCCCGCGGACAGAGGTGCCAAACCCGCGACGTCCGGCCCCGGCGTCAGAGAACTAAGGAGGCACGCGATGAGCGTGGCGACAGGCATCGAGCGACACGTACAGCACCCGGACCGGTTGTTCATCGGCGGCCAGTGGGTCGCCCCGTTATCCACCGCGTTGATCGACGTCGTCGACTCGGCGACGGAGGAGGTCTTCCTCCGGGTCGCCGAGGCCGGCGAGGCGGATCTGGACCGGGCCGTCGCCGCCGCCCGCTCGGCCTTCGACGACGGGCCGTGGCCCTCGCTCACGCACACCGAGCGCGCGGCCTTCCTGCGCCGGCTCGCCGCCGAGCTGGCGACCCGCGGCGAGGGCATCAAGGAGCTGTGGCCCCGGGAGTCCGGTGCGCTCGCGTCGGTGGCCCCGCACATGGCGCCGATGGCCGCGGGCGTCTTCGAGTACTACGCCGGCCTCGCCGACAGCTATCCGTTCGAGGAACCGGTCACGCCGACGGTCGGCAGCGGGTTCGGCCTGCTCGTCCGGGAACCGGTCGGCGTCGTGGGCGCGATCATCCCCTGGAACGTGCCCCTGCAGCTGGCCGTCCAGAAGGTCGCGCCGGCGCTGCTGGCAGGCTGCACGGTCGTGCTCAAGGCGGCCCCCGAGGCACCGGGGTCGGCGTACGTGCTGGCCGAATGCGCCGAGGCCGCCGGGCTGCCACCGGGCGTGTTCAACATCTTGACGGCCGACCGCGCGGTGTCCGAGCGGCTGGTGACCGACCCCCGGGTCGACAAGATCGCTTTCACCGGCTCCACCGCCGCCGGCCGGCGGATCGCGTCGCTGTGCGGGCAGCGCATCGCCCGGTACACGCTCGAGCTCGGCGGGAAGTCCGCCGCGGTCGTGCTGGACGACGCCGACCTGACGAAGGCCGCCACGGCCCTCGCCGGCGCCGAGTGCTTCCTGGCCGGCCAGATCTGTGCCTCGCTCACCCGCATCGTCGTCCCGCGCGGCGTGCACGACGAGTTCGTCGAAACTCTCGCGCAGGTGTTCTCCCAGGTGGTCGTGGGCGACCCCTATGACCCGGCGACTCAGATGGGCCCGCTGGCGATGGCCCGGCAGCGTGATCGCGTCGAGGGCTACATCCAGGCCGGCGTCGACAGCGGCGCGAAGCTCATCACCGGCGGCGGGCGGCCGGGCCACCTGGAGCGCGGTTACTACATCGAACCGACGGTCTTCGGCGACGTCGACAACAGCTCCACGATCGCCCAGGAGGAGATCTTCGGCCCGGTGCTCAGTGTGATCTCGGCGGCCGACGAGGCCGACGCGATCAGGATTGCGAACGACACGATCTACGGGCTGAACGCCGCGGTGTTCACCGAGGACGTCGACCGGGCGCGTGCGGTGGCCGGCAAGCTGCGGTCCGGGACGGTCGGCCACAACGCGATGCGGGCCGACACCGGTATCGCGTTCGGCGGGTTCAAGCAGTCGGGCATCGGGCGGGAAGGCGGGCTCGAGGGCCTGCTGCCCTACCTGGAGACGAAGACGATCCTGCTGG
Source organism: Parafrankia sp. EUN1f (assembly GCF_000177675.1). GTDB lineage: Bacteria > Actinomycetota > Actinomycetes > Frankiales > Frankiaceae > Parafrankia. The sequence goes on along the minus strand of NZ_ADGX01000002.1, from coordinate 59,942 downwards.
ACGATGCGCCGGCCAGGTACCGCGAAGGCGCGGCGCGTTGACCTCGCCTCCCGCGCCCGGCGACTTCCTGGGCCGCTGTCCGGTCGGCGAGTGCGACTTCTCCGCCGCCCGAGCTGCTAGAACCAGAGTCTAGAAAGGTCTCGCTCGGGGTCGCGCCAAGGCGACCCCGAGCCGACCTCGACCAGTCGACAGGAGTTGCCAGCACACTAAGCTGCACGTGTTGGATAAAATATTCAGCAGGCTCGGCCGGCTGCCCGACAGACGGGCAGGCCATCCAGGCGCTCCCCCAGTGGCACGCACATGAAACTGCGTTCTATCTTGGGAGGCGAGCCGTGTGTTCGAGGCCCACCTGGGGAGGTTGCGGCGTGACTACGGATGGACTGCGCGCTTTCGACGCGGACAATCACTACTACGAGGCCCTCGACGCCTTCACCCGCCACATCGAGCCCGAGTTCGCCAAGCGCTGCATGCAGTGGGCGGAGGTCGGTGGCCGCACGCGGCTGCTGGTCGGCGGGAAGGTCAACAAGTTCCTGCCCAACCCCGCGTTCACCGCGCTGGCCAAGCCCGGCGCGCTGGAGCAGTACTTCCGGGGCGAGGTCGGCGGCCCGGTCATCAACCTGTTCGGCGAGCTGGCCCCGCCCCGCCCCGAGTACCGGGACCGGGACGCCCGGCTGCGGGTCATGGACGAGCTGGGCCTGGACGGCGCCTACTTCTTCCCGACCCTCGGGGTCGGCATGGAGCGGGCACTGCAGAACGACCTGCCCGCGGCGCGGGCCGCCTTCCGGGCCTTCAACCGGTGGCTGGACGACGACTGGGGCTTCGCCTACCAGGAGAAGATCTTCGCCGCACCGTACATCTCGCTGTCGGATCCGGCGGCGGCGGTCGCCGAGCTGCGGTGGGCGCTGGGCAAGGGAGCCCGCATCGTGGTGATGCGGGCCGGTCCGGTGCGCACCGAGATGGGTCTGAAGTCGCCGGCCGACCGGATGTTCGACGAGTTCTGGGCGCTGGCGAACGAGGCGCGGGTGGTGTGCGCCTACCACGGCGGCGACGACGTGTATTCGGAGCTGATCGGCTGGTGGAGCGAGAGCGACGAGACCGAGGCGTTCCGCCGCAGCCCGCTGCGGGCCCTGCTCTCGCCGACGGCCGTGGCGGACACGTTCGCCGCGCTGCTCGCGCAGGGCACGATGCATCGCAACCCACAGCTGCGGTTCGCCGCGATCGAGACCGGCTCGGACTGGGTCACCCCGCTGTTCAAGTCCCTGAAGAAGTCCTTCGTGCAGGGCGGCGAGGCGTGGGCGGAGGACCCGCGGGAGACCTTCCGGCGCCAGGTCTGGGTTTCGCCGTTCCACGAGAACGACCTCGCCGAGCTCAAGAAGCTGATCGGCGTGGAGCGGATGCTGATGGGATCCGACTGGCCGCACGTCGAGGGACTGGCCGATCCACTGTCGTTCACCAAGGACCTGGCCGCGGCCGGCTTCGATGACGCCGAGATCAGGCTCGTCATGCACGACAACGCGGCCTCGCTCATCGGCGTCTGACCTCCCCCGGCGTCTCCCAAGGGCTCTGTGAAGGAGGGACGGACGTGTCCATCGGTCTCGACGAGGATCACAAGGCGCTGGCCGATTCGGTCCGCGGGTTCGTGTCCCGGTATTCGTCGTCCGAGCAGGTGCGGGAAGGCCTGGCGCGCTGGACCGCCGGCGCGGCGCCGGACTGCTGGCCGGGCATCGTGGAGCAGGGCCTCACCTCGCTGCACCTGCCGGCGGACCTCGGCGGGGCCGACGCCGGTTTCGTCACCCTCGCCGTGGTGCTCGAGGAGACGGCGAGCAGCCTGCTCCCCGGGCCGCTGCTGCCGAGCGCGCTGACCACCGCGGGCCTGACGGCGGCCCCCACGGCGGACGGCGCCTACCGGGTCAGCGGGACGACCGGCCCCATCCTCGGCGCGCCGGAGGCGACGCTGCTGCTCCTCGGGGCGGTCACCCCGGGCGGTGGCCAGCTCTGGTTCACCGCCCGGCCGGGGCCCGCCGTGGTGGCGGTCGCGGCCGCGCCCGTCGACCAGACCCGGGCCGTCGGCACGGTGACCCTGGCCGAGGTGGCCGTCCACCCCGACCAGGTCGTCGAGGTCGAAGCCGAGCAGGTCCGCGCGGTGGCGGCCGTGCTGTTCGCCGCCGAGGCTGTGGGGCTGGTGCGGTGGTGCGTGACAACCGGCGTCGACTACGTGAAGGTGCGCGAGCAGTTCGGCCGCCCGGTGGGGTCCTTCCAGGCGATCAAGCACAAGTGCGCCCGGCTGTTCGTCGACGTGCAGACGATGTCCGCCGCGGCGTGGGACGCGGCGCGGGCGATGGAGCAGGGCGACGATCAGCTCGCGGTGGCCGCGGCCGGCGCGGCTGTCGCGTGCCTGCCCCGCGCGACCGGGATCGGGCTGGAGACGATCACGCTGCTGGGCGGGATCGGCTACACCTGGGAGCACGACGCGCACCTGTACTGGCGCCGGGCGATGACGCTGGAGAGCCTGCTCGGTCCCGTCTCCGGCTGGGAGCACCGGCTGGGCGCACTGGTGCACGGCACGTCCCGTGACTTCAGCGCCGATCTCTCCGCCGCGGACCCCGCCTTCCGCGCCCGCATCGCCGGGCTGCTCGGCGAGGTTGCGGCGCTGCCGGCCGAAGGCCCGGCCCGGCGCGAGCGGCTCGCGGCCGAGGGCCTGGTGGTGCCCCACTACCCGAAGCCCTACGGGATCGCGGCGACCCCGGTCGAGCAGTTGGTGATCCAGCAGGAGTACGAGCGGGCCGAGGTGGCGCCACCAAGGCTGATCATCGGAGACTGGGCGCTGCCCACCATCCTCGCCTACGGCACCGAGGAGCAGAAGGACTTCTTCGTCCCGCCGACGCTGCGCGGCGAGCTCGTGTGGTGCCAGCTGTTCAGCGAGCCCGGCGCCGGCTCCGACCTCGCCGCCCTGTCGACCCGCGCCGAGAAGGTCGAAGGTGGCTGGCGGCTCAACGGCCAGAAGGTCTGGACGTCGAACGCGCACGAGGCGCACTTCGGCATCTGCCTGGCCCGGACCGATCCGGCGGCTCCGAAGCACAGGGGAATCTCCTACTTCCTCGTCGACATGACCTCGCCCGGTCTGGAGATCCGGCCGCTACGCGAGGCGAATGGCGGCTACCTGTTCAACGAGGTCTTCTTCAACGACGTGTTCGTGCCGGACGACCGGCTCGTCGGAGAGGTCAACCGCGGGTGGGGGCTCGCGCGGACCACGCTCGGCAACGAGCGGGTGAGCATCAGCGGGATGCAGCACATCCCGACCGACCTGCTCGATCTCGCCGCCGGCCAGGCACTCGCCGCGGACCCGGGCGACGTCCGGCGGGACGTGGGCGCGACGTTCGCGATGGCCCACGCCCTGGCCGCGCTGGCCCTGCGCACCACGTTGCGCAGCCTGTCGGGGCTCCGACCCGGCGCTGAGTCGAGCGTCTCCAAGATCGCCTCGGCCACGCTGGTGACCCAGATCGCCGAGCGCGCGCTGCGATGGACCGGGCCGGCCGCGGCCATCGCCGACGGCCCCGGCGGCCAGGCGGCGGGGCGTTATCTCACCGTGCCGCCGCAGCTGATCGGTGGGGGAACGGTCGAAATCCAGCTCAACGTGATCGCCGAGCGCATACTCGGGCTCCCACGCGAGCTGATGCCCAGCTGAGGACGCGCACAGTTGACCTGGGAACTGATCGACTGACCTGGGAACTGACCGACGTCCACCGACGCCTGGTTGAGGGGTGGCCACCGAAATGGACAGCGATTTAGGAATCGAGCTTCCTGCTCTGCACCCGTTCGTGGGTATGGACGTGACCTCGGCGCTGGAGGAGCGGGCGCGGCGGTACGGCGAGCGCCCGTTCCTCGTCTGGGAGCCGCCGGACGGAGCGCGCCGCACCTGGAGCTACGGCGAGTTCGGCCGCGACGTGCGCGCCGTCGCGGCCGGGCTGGCGAGTCGGGGTGTCCGCGCCGGCGACGCCGTCGTGATCCATCTGGACAACAGCCCGGGCTTCCTGCTGGTCTGGTTCGCGTGCGCGCGGCTCGGCGCGGTCGCGGTCGACCTGAACACCCGGTACGTCGAGGATGAGCTCGCGCACGCCGTCGAACTGACCGGCGCCGTCGGGATCGTCACCGACCCGCGGCTCGGGCTCGCCGACTGCCCGGCGGTGACCGCGCTCGGGTGGACGGCTCTGCTCGACCCGGCTACCGGAACCGTGCCGGAGCTGGTCGGTGACCCTGAGCGGGCTCCCCGCCGGGAGGCCGACCCGGCGGCGGCGCTGTGCGTCCAGCTGACGTCCGGAACCACGGCCCGCCCCAAGGCGGCCCTGTTCACCCACGCCAACGCCCTGTGGGCGGGCCGGGTGGGGGCGATGCTCTGGCGGCTGGCGCCGGACACCGTCCAGCTGATCTACGCCCCGCTGTTTCACACCCACGCGCTGTGCTGGCAGCTGTTGCCGACGTTCTGGGTCGGCGGCACCGTGGTGGTCCAGCCCAGGTTCTCCGCCTCCCGGTTCTGGGAGGTCTCCATCCGCAACAGGTGCACCCATACCGGGCTGCTCCCGCTGCTGCTGAAGGTCGTCACCAGCCAGCCGGTTCCGGAACACAGCTACCGAAGCTGGATCTTCGGTCTCGAGATGCCCCGGCTGGACGCCCTCCTCGGCGTGAGGATCTTCAGCGCCTGGGGCCAGACCGAGGTCGTCAGCACACCTGTCGTCAGCGAGCTCGACAATCCGGTCGACGAGGGCGCGATCGGCCGGCCGGCGCCTGGCTATCAGGTCCGGGTCCGCCGGGACGACGGCGCCGACGCCGGCCCCGGCGAGACCGGTGATCTGCTCATCGGAGGCGTCCGTGGCCTTTCCGTGTTCGCCGGGTATCTCGCCGACCCGGCCGCCACCGCCGCCTCGTTCGAGGACGGGTGGCTGCTGACCGGGGACCGGGTGACGGTGCTGCCCAGCGGCGCCCTGAGGTTCGCCAGCCGCGCCAAGGACATGCTCAAGGTCGGCGGCGAGAACGTGGCCGCCGCGGAGATCGAACGCGTCATCACGACCGTGGCGGGAGTAGGCCAGGCCGCCGTCGTCGCCCGGCCGGACCCGGTTCGAGGTGAGGTCGCCGTCGCGTTCGTCATCGCCGCGGCCGCGGATGCCGACGAGACGGCGCTGCAGGAGGCCGTCGTCACCGCGTGCCAGCGGCAGCTCGCCGACTTCAAGGTCCCCCGCGCCGTGTATGTCGTGCCGGAGCTGCCGACCGCGACCCTCGAGAAGGTGGCGAAGGGGACGCTGCGGCAGTGGGCCGCCGCCCGGCACCTCACGGAAAACACCCCGCCCCACCCGGAGCTGCCCTGACGAGGGGGAGATGTCTTGATCTCGGGCAGTGTCGCGGGCGGTGCGGCGCCGAAGCCAGCACCCCGCCGTGGTCTCGCGACTATCGGTCCGGGCTGGCCGGTCTGCTGCCGTCGTCGGATGCCGCGTTGACGGACGCCGCGTTGACGGCGGCGGCGGCCCGGGTCACATGGGTCGCGATCTCGTCGGTTCGCCTGGCGGACAGCGCCCGCAGCGGATGGACGCCGATGCTCGCCGTGACCTGGCGGGTATGCGGGTCGAACACGGGCGCGGCGATCGCCGTGACGGGCCGCCGGTCGTGATCCGTCACAGCGGTCGATCGCACGCCGAGGCTGGCGATCTCGGCCAGGAGCCCGTCCATCGCTCGCCGAACCGGCTGGGCCTGCGGGTCACCGCGCAGGGCCGCCATGGCCTTGGCGGCCTGCGCCATGGCGGGGTCCATGCGCTCGAGGGTGTAGCCGCGTTCGCGGGTGGCGGTGAGCAGGCCGTCGAGGCGCTCGGCCAGCACGGGGTCGGTGATCGCGCCGCGGTCCATCCAGGCGCGGCGCCCCTCGCTGTTCTCCCAGGCGGCGAAGGCGACGCCGAGCGGCGCCGCGAACGGGAAGCGGTCTCCGGCCGCGGCGTCGGCGACCTGGCACGGGCCCAGGTCGATGGTCGTGATGACGAGCTCGTCACCGACGCGCTCGGTCACCGCGGCGGGGTAGCCGAGGTCTTTCGCGAGTCGGTGGACCGCGGCCCTGGCCGGCTGATGACGCGAGCGCTCGGCGGCGGCTCGGGCCGCCACCGCCGCGAGCGCGGGGCCCAGGGTGAACGTCCGATGATCCGGGTCTCTGACGGCCCAGCCGCGTTCGCAGAGGGTTGCCATGATCGCGTGGGCGGTCGCCTGGGTCAGGCCGAGGTCGCGCACGAGGTCACCCAACCGCGGAGCGGGCCCGCTCTGCCCGCGCTGGGCGAGGAGTTCGAGGACGTCGAGCACCCGCGTCGTCGGCGGCGATGCGGCGTTCGGCACGGCTTGACCTTTCTCTCGCAGCCACTCTACGGTATCGAATTAACGATGAAATCTCATCGAATATTCGACACCTTTGTTTTCGATCTCCACTTCGGAGGCCGAGCGCCCCGGCCGGGCGCAGTAGAAGAGAACGCCGACATGAGAGCGAGGCCTCGTGCAGCCTGACCTGATAGGCACCCAACGCCGGGGACGTCGGATCGCCCTGACCTCCGACGAGGTCGACGCGCTGCTCACCGAGCAGCGGGTGTGCCGGGTCGCGACACTGACCTCCAGCGGCGCGCCGCACGTCAGCCCACTCTGGTACGTCTGGGACGGCACCTCGCTGTGGCTGTACTCGATCGTGCGCAGCCAGCGCTGGGCCGACCTGCTGCGCGACGGGCGGGCCGCCGTCGTCGTCGACGCCGGTGACGACTTCGGCGAGCTGCACGGTGTGGAGCTGCGCGGCAGGTTCGAGCAGGTCGGCAGCGCCCCCCGCACAGGCGAGGAGGACCACCCCGAGCTGGCTACGCCGGAACGGCTGTTCGCCGCGAAGTACATCGCCAACCCGGACGGGTCGATGTACCACGACGGCCGGCACGCCTGGCTTCGCCTGACCCCCGACAAGGTGGCCTCCTGGGACCACCGCAAGATCTAGTTCTGGCGCCCGCCTTCCAGCCCCCACCGACGAACATCCCGCAGGACGGAGGCCAGGTACACATGAGCTATCTGAACGGCAAGGTCGTGCTGGTCACCGGCGGAGCGAGCGGCTTCGGCCGGGAGATCACCACCCGACTCGCGCGGGGCGGCGCGACCCCGGTCGCGCTCGACGTCGACGCCGAAGGCGCCGAGAAGCTGGCGGCATCCCTCACCGCCGAGGGCCACCAGGCCCGCGGGCTCGGCCTGGACGTCCGCGACCGCCGGGCGTTCTCCGAGGTCGTCGACCGCGCGGTAGCCGACCTCAGGCGGGTCGACGTGCTCGTCAACAACGCCGGCATCATGCCCCTGGCCCACTTCGCCGACCACGAACGGGCCGCCGACGCCTGGGACCGGTGCATCGACATCAACCTCAAGGGCGTGCTGCACGGCATCTACGCCGTCCACGACCACATGCTCCGCCAGGGCGGCGGGCACATCGTCAACATCTCCTCGGTATACGGCAACGTCGGCATCGCCGGGGCGGCGGTCTACGGTGCGACCAAGGCCGCCGTCGCCACCGTGTCGAACGCGCTGCGCGTCGAAAGCCAGGGCCGCATCAAGGTGACGGTCGTCCGTCCCAGCGGCGTCGTCGACACGAACCTGGCCAGCGAGATCATCGACTTCACCGCGCCCGCCGCGCTCACGGCGCACCGCGTCGACGCGTTCCAGGAGCACGCCCAGGCCTTCTTCGGCGGCGGCACGCCAGCCGCCGGGCTGACCGACCCTGAGGACGTCCGCTACTGGTCGCTGACCGCCGCCCAGGTCGCGGACGAGATCGTCCACCTCATCGACCAGCCGCTCGGCGTCGCGGTCACCGACATCACCCTGCGAGCCACCGGAGAGGACTATGTCTTCTGACGCCGCGACGTCCGCCGCCTCCGCACCCTCCGCCAGCAACAGCCTGGTGGCGCTCGAGCAGACCCTCGCAGAGACTCTCGACGTGTTCGGCGCTCTCAACGCCGAGGAACTCGCGGCGCCGTCCGCCTGCGCCGGCTGGACGGTCCACACCACTCTCGCGCACCTCACCATCAGCGTGGCCGGGTTCGCCGGGCTGATCCCGATCACGCCCTACGACCAGGGCCTGGAGTTCGAGGCGGCGGTCGACGCCCACACCCAGGAGGTCGCCGAACGGCCGACCGCGGAACTCCTCGACATCATCAGGTCGTCGATGCCAGCCGTCCTGGCCATCTTCGGCGGGCTTACCGACGAACTCGCCATCACGCCCGTGAACATGGGCACCGCCGGCACCTACCCGCTCGCGAGCCTCGCCGACGCCATCGTCTTCGACCACACCTGCCACACCCGCTGGGACGTCATCACACCCCGCGGGCCCGTCCGGCGCACCCTGCCCGGCCTCGACGGCGATCGCCTGGCCGCCGCGAGCCGCTGGCTCATCGGCGGCATCCGGCAGATGACCACCGAACAGTTCCGTGAGCTGCTCACCGACCCGCTGGCCCTCGTCCTCACCGGACCGGGCGGCACGGCGCTGCGGCTCCTCCCCCACGCCGAGGCGACCGAGATCCACCACGACGCCACGGCGGCACAGGACGGGACGCGCGCCACCGTGCGCACGAGCGTCACCGACTTCATCCTCTGGGGAACCGGCCGGGAGGCACGACACGGTCGAGTCGAGATCACCGGCGACACCGCCTACGCCGGCACGGTCCTCGACGCCTTTCGCGTCTACTGAACCGCACATTCCCCGCCTGACGTCAAGCCGTTGCGGCCTGACGTCAGGGCACGGGCCTTCAGACAGTCAGAAGTTGCTTCTGCGCGTTGAGCAGGGCGCTGTTGGAGTTCTCCGGGAGCGCGTCGAGCGGCTCGGCGATCTCCTCGGCGCTCGGCCCGTACTGTTCGGCCAACGGCGCGAGTGCGTCGAGGTCGAAGTCGTAGAGGCGGGCGGCGTTCCCGGCCAACAGGTCGCGCAGCTCCGGCTCGGGCAGGTCGTGCATCACCTGACGCAGCGCCTGGCGGGTGTACGGCCCGGTTCCCTCGTCGTGCGGGTAGTCGCTGCCCCACATCCACCGGTCACGGCCGATCACCTCGCGGGCGGCGACGTCGTCCGGCCGCGGGAAGCTGGCGCCGACCCAGCAGTTCTGGTGGAAGTACCCGGTCGCCGAGCGGGGCAGCGCGTTGTCGCTGGTGTACTTCAGCTCGCCGATCTCACCGCCGCGGATCTTGGCGATGATGTCGTCGAGCTGTCGCAGCAGTGGTGGAACGGCCGAGGCCGAGGCCTCGGTGATGACGAACTTCAGCCGTGGGAAGCGCTCGAACACACCGGCGAGCAGCATGTGGACGAACGGGCGCAGGCCGTAGAAGCCGACCTCGCTGATCATGATCGCCGGCACCGCGGCGAAGCGGCCGTAGTTCGGGGAGCCGGTGCCGCCGTGCAGGTTGACCGGGATCTCAAGATCCTGAAGTGCCGCCCAGAGCCGGTCGTAGTCCGGGTGGTAGAGCGGCTTCACCCACTTCACGTCGGGTGCCACGTTGGGCAGCAGCACGCCGCCGCGCAGGCCGTGCTCCTTGATCCAGGTCGCGTCCGCGATGGCGTCGTCGATGTCGTTGAGGAAGATCTGCCCGACGCCGGCGCGCTGCGCCGCCCTGCGGGCGCAGAAGTCCGCGAGCCACCGGTTGTGAGCCTGGATGCCGGCGCGGCGGTGCCGGTACTCCTCGGCGGTGGGAGGGCCGGCGAACAGCACGAAGCCCGGGTAGAACGGCGGTACAGTATTCGGGAAGATCACTTCGCCGACGACGCCGTCGGCGAGCTGGTCTCGGTCACGCCGCTCGTCGTCCCAGTTGCGGACGCGAAGGTCGGTGTCGCGCAGGTCCTTCCAGGGGTTCTTGTACTTCCCCCGCCAGGCGTCGAAGTCCTCCCGGAAGGACGGGTCCAGGTACTCGCGGTAGGTCTCGTGGTTCGCGCCGGCGTGGGTGTCGGCGGAGATGATCGTGTACCGGGCGCCCATCGGCACTCCCTCGGCTCGAACGGACTGGGCTAGACAGATGCTAGAACACGAATCTATTCCGGGTCCTGCGTAGCCGCCCTGTCAGCCGTCGCGGCAGTACCCGCGCGGCCCGTCGACCGCGGCAGGAACGGGCGGGCCGCCCCGGCCCGCCGTTTCGTGGTTCGAACTGACGCCGGCCGGACAGCGCGGCGGCCAGGCCGAGTTCTGCGGCAGGAAACAGACCCCCCGGAGGGAGCCCGCCGGGTTTCCTACCCGGTCCCGCCGCGTACGACCGACTCGACCAGCGTTCTCATCCACTCCCGTACCCGACGGTCGACATCGGAGGTCGCCTCGACACCGGCGCCGGTGAGGCCGATCGAACCGAACAGCCGCCAGCCGAGCGCGACCACCTGCAGGAAGGCGGCGAGCAGCCGCGCCTCGTCCTCCGGCAGGTCCAGGCCGTCCTGCCGCGCGGCCCGGACCATCATCGAGGCGACCTGCTGGAGTCCAGGCGAGGGCCCGAACACGTCGGCGGGATCACCTTCGAGCGCCGCCCAGCCCATGATGCGCCCGACGCTGTCGTCCGCGGTCAGGAAGATGTCGATCGCGTCGGCGAGATCGTCGATGTGCTCGAAGCGGGTCGCCGACCTGGCCGAGACACGCTGGTACACAGCCCGCAGCAGCTCTTCCCGGGTGCCGAGGTACTGGTAGACGAGGCCGAAGTTCACGTCGGCGGCCTCGGCGATCTCACGCAGCCGCACCTTGGACGGCCCCTGCTGCGCGATCAGCCGCTGCGCCGATTCCAACAGCGCCTCGCGTACCTCCGCACGACCGCGCGGCCGCCGAGCGCGGCCCGCGCCTTCGGCCACCGAGTCCGCGTCGTCCGGGCACGGCCCGGACGACGATTCCGCTCCGCTGCTACCTGGGGCCACAGGGTCGCATCCTAGGCGCTCCCGGACGGCACGGCCGGAGTCCTCGATGACCGACAGGATGGCCCTTGCGTTGAGTTAGTCGCCCGACTACAGTCACCTGACTAGATTACCAATTAGAACCTCGATACAGGATCGCCGACACGGCGATTCACGTGGTGCCGGCAGCCCTGACCAGAGACTCGCCGCAGGGCTCCCCTCGGCGATCCCGCATCGACGCCCGCTTCGGCCTGCACACGCACCACCCCGCGGCCGGCAACTCGCAGCTCAGAATCGACATCACCTACGGACGCACGGACCGGAGTCGCTTCGTGGCAGACCACCTCACGTTCGACCAGCTCTACATCGACGGCCGCGCCGTAGCCGGAGAGTCGGATGCCCTCGCGGTCGAAGACCCAGCATTAGAACATAGTTTCACTCATGTGCCCACGGCCTCGCTGGCCCAGGTGGACCAGGCGGTCGACGCGGCGCGGCGGGCGTTCGACGGCGGCCCGTGGAGTCGCCTCCCGGTAGCCGAACGGGTCACCGTGCTGCGGCGCCTCGCCGATCGGCTTCGGGAGAGCCGCGACGAACTGATCGAGACGGCGATCCGGGAGACCGGCGCCACCAAGCTCGTCGCGCAGTGGGCGCAGGTCGACATGGCCCTCGACCAGGCCCGTCAGCTGGCGGACCTGTTCGCGACGCTGCCCGAGTGGGAGCACAACGAGCTGCCGTTGGCGGACTCGTTCGACCCGGCCGGCCGCGACGTGCTGCTCAGCATCCGCCGTTACGAGCCGTGCGGGGTGGTCGCGGCGATCAGCCCGTACAACTTTCCGCTCCAGACGAACGTGTGGAAGGTGGTCTCGGCGCTGGCCGCGGGATGCAGCGTCGTCCTGCGGCCGAGCCCGCTGACGCCGCTGACCGCGCTGGCGCTGGGTGCCGCCGGGCTCGACGCCGGCCTGCCACCCGGGGTGCTCAACGTCGTCGTCGAGCGTGACTCCCACGGCGCGGAACTGCTGACCAGCGACCCGCGGATCGACTGTGTGTCGTTCACCGGGTCCACGGCGGTGGGCCGGCGGATCGCCGCCCAGGCGGCACCGACGGTCAAACGGCTGCTGCTGGAGCTCGGCGGCAAATCGGTGCAGCTCTTCCTTCCCGACGCCCTGGGCGGCGTCGAGGCCGGGGTGTCGACCGTCTTCGGCTCGCAGAGCGGACAGGGCTGCGCGCTGCAGACCAGGGTGCTGGTGCCGCAGGAGAGCCTGGACGAGGTCGCCGGGCGGCTCGCTGCCGTCGCCGGCGCGCTGCGGGTGGGTGACCCCCACGACCCGGCGACCGTCGTCGGCCCGGTCATCTCGGCGGCGCAGCGGGACCGTGTCGAGCGGCTGGTGGCCGCCGGCGTGGCGGCCGGTGGGCGGCTGGTGGCCGGCGGGGGTCGCCCGGCTCATCTGCCGGTCGGGTACTACGTCGAGCCGACCGTCGTCGTGGTCGACGACAACCGCAATCCGCTCGCCCAGCAGGAGGTCTTCGGCCCGGTGGTGACCGTGCAGGGCTACCGCGACGTCGACCATGCCGTCGCGATCGCGAACGACAGCGAGTACGGCCTGTCCGGCGGCGTTTACACCGCCGACCTGCGGCTCGGGCTCTCCATCGCCGAGCGCATCCGCTCCGGGACGGTGCAGGTGAACCGGGGCGCGGCCAACGCCTACACCCCGATGGGCGGGTACAAGCAGAGCGGGATCGGCCGCGAACGCGGCGTAGCGGGGTTCCGGGAGTACCAGGAGCTCAAGCATGTCGTCGTCGCCGGCACCCGCTGACCCGATGGCCACCGACGGCAACCGGGGTCCTGACGTGGGCGGATCCAGCCTGCACGTGGACCGCGACCTGTGCATGGGCTCAGGGTCCTGCCTGTTCCAGGCACCCGCGACCTTCGACCTTGACGACGAGATGAAGGTCGTGGTCCTCGACGAATCCGACTCCGCGGACGCGGTGCGCGCCGCCGTCGAGTCCTGCCCGTCCGGTGCGCTCAGATTCGTCGCCCGATCCGAACCAGGGGAGAACTCGTGACATCACCATCGTTAGCCGGACAGACAGCAGTGATCACCGGCGCCGGCTCCGGTGTGGGTCGTGCGTCCGCCCTGCTGTTCGCCGCCGCGGGTGCGCGCGTGGTCTGCGCCGACGTCCGAGAGGACTGGGCGAAGGAGACCGCGCGCCTGGTCGGCGCGGCGGGCGGGACCGCGGTGGTCACCCGCTGTGATGTCGCTGTGGAAGCCGAGGTCGCCGGCGCGATCGCGGTGGCCGTCGAGAACTTCGGCCGCCTCGACATCATGTTCAACAACGTCGGAATCACCGGCTTCAAGCCGGGCGCGTCGTTCGAGGACTTCACCGCGGACGACTTCGCCCGGCTGACGGACGTCAACTTCCGGGGCGTCTTCAACGGCTGCAAGTTCGCGGTGAAGCAGTTCAAGCAGCAGGGCCGCGACGGTGACCGCGGCGGTGTCATCGTCAACACCGGTTCGGTCGCGGGCATCGTCGGGTTCGGCAGCGTCGTCTACGGCGCGACGAAGGGCGCGGTCAACCAGATCACCCGCGGTATCGCCATCGAGTGCGCACCGTTCGGCATCCGGTGCAACGCCATCTGCCCGGGTGCCATGCCGCTGACGAACTTCACGCCCGTCTCCCCCGGCGCCGAGTTCCAGCCGCCGGCGCAGCAGTACCTCGACGAGGTCGCCGCCCTCCAGCCACTGGGCCGCTACCTCACCGCCGAGGACTGCGCCGAGGCGGCGCTCTTCCTGGCATCGGACGCGTCGAAGAACATCACCGGCGTCCTGCTGCCGGTCGACGGCGGCTACACCGCCCGTTGAGGACGCGAACGGGGCCCCGTTCCGGTGGCCCCAGGGAGAGGAGGCGAGATCCTTGACGGAAAATCCCGCACCGACGACCGGCGGCGGTTACACGGCGCCCGATCTGGCGTTGTTCGGCGCGGAACACGTCCGCCGTTATGTCGAGACCGGCGGCGCCGCCGGCCACAGCTGGAACGGCGTGACCTGCCTGGTGCTCTGGACGACCGGGCGACGCACCGGGCAGCGCCGGGCGACGCCGCTCATCTACACCCAGGACGGCGACCGCTTCGTCGTCATCGCCTCCCAGGGAGGCGCGCCGGCTCATCCCGGCTGGTACCACAACCTCCTCGCCCAGCCCAAGGTCGAGGTGCAGGTGCTGGCGGACCGGTTCACGGCGACCGCGCGCACCGCCGAGGGCGCGGAACACGAGCGCCTGTGGAGCCTGATGGCCCAGCGGTGGCCCAACTACAACGAGTACACGAAGCGGACGACACGCAGGATTCCCGTCGTCGTTCTCGAGCGAGGCTGACATGGTCGCGAGTGACGTTCCCACCCTGGACCCGCAGCGCATCCGCGAGCTGTTCGACCTGCGTAGCGACGTCTACGCCGCCCGCGGCGGGGCCTTCGAGACGGACCTCTACCCGGCGTTCCACCAGCTCCGCGAGACCGGGCCGGTGCATCCCGGCATCGTCGGGCCGCTGGTCGGATTCCACGGCGAGGCGTTCTTCCAGGGCCTGCCCTACCCGGAGCTGGCGCACTTCTCGGTCTTCGACCACGCCACCTGCCAGGCGGTGCTGCGCGACAGCGAGACGTTCGTGTCGGCGCCAAGCGCACCCGGCCCCGAACGCGCGATGGCCGACACGTTGCTGCTCTACATGGACGGGGTGAGGCACCGCCGCTACCGCGCCCTGGTGCAGCCGTCGTTCGTGCCGAAGCGGGGCGGCTGGTGGAGCGAACGCTGGATCGAGTCCACGGTGCACGCCCTGATCGACACGATCGAGCCGCTCGGCCGTTCCGATCTCAACGTGGATTTCTGCGCGGCGATCCCGCTGCTCACGATCTGCGGCAGCTTCGGCATCGGCGTGTCCGACGCGTTGCGGATCCGCGCGGCGGCCACCGCCGACGGACGCGACGCCCACACCCTGGTCGACATCCTGGCCCCGATCATCGCCGAGCGCCGCCGGGAGCCGGCGGACGACCTGATCAGCGTGCTGGTCCAGGCGGAGGTCACCGAGGAGGACGGCGAGCGCCATCGGCTCTCCGACGTGGACATCCTGGGTTTCTCCCATCTGCTGCTCGCCGCCGGCTCGGGCACGACGTGGAAGCAGATGGGCATCACCCTGTTCGCTCTGCTGACCCACCCACAGTGGCTCGCCGCCGCCCAGGCGGACCGGGCGGTGCTGCGCGCCGCGATCGAGGAGTCGCTGCGCTGGACGCCGACCGACCCGATGTTCTCCCGCTACGCGACGAAGGACACCACGCTCGGCGGCGTCGACGTCCCGGCCGGATCGGTCGTACACCTGTGCTTCGGTGCGGCGAACCGCGATCCGGCCCGCTGGGAACGGCCGGACGAGTTCGACCCGAGCCGCCCGCCCGGCGCCCACCTCGGCTTCGGCGGTGGCCCGCACATCTGCCTCGGGATGCACGTCGCCCGCGCGGAGATCCTCACCGCGATCTCCGCGCTGCTCGACCGCCTCCCGAACCTGCGCCTCGACCCGGACGCCGAGACGCCGCGGATCATCGGCATGTACGAGCGCGGGCCGACCGCGGTGCCGGTGGTGTGGGGATGACGACGAGGCAGGCCGAGCACGTCGAGGCCGCCGAGCACACCGCGGCCGGCGAAGTGGAACCCGGGCAGTCGTGGGTCGAGGGGTTCAGCCGGGTGGCGCCCCCGCTGACGGAACGGACGGCACCGTTCTGGACCTCGGGCGCGGACGGCGTCCTGCGGATCGCGCACTGCCGTGACTGCGGGCGCTACCTGCACCCGCCGCGGCCGGTCTGCCCGGCCTGCCGGGGCCGCGACGTCGGGTTCGACCCGGTGTCCGGCCGGGGCACGGTGTGGTCATGGACGCTGAACCGCTACCAGTGGGTTCCCTCCATGCCACCGCCATATCTGGTCGCGGACGTCGAGCTGGTCGAGCAGCCCGGGCTGCGCCTGCTGACCAACGTGGTCGACTGCCCGCCGGAGCGGATCCACGTCGGTCTGCCGGTGCGGGTGTGTTTCAGCCAGGCCGGCGACGCATACATCCCGCTGTTCCGTCCGGCGAGCCCGGCCAGCGAGCTTCGAGGAGCCGGCGATGCGCGGGAGTGAGGGCCGGCGGGCTGAGGACTCGGCACTGATCACCGGGGTCGGCCGGTCGGCGATCGGCCGTCGGCTGCGGGTGGACCCGTGGGTGCTCACCGCGGACGCCGCACTGGCCGCGATCGCCGACGCCGGGCTGACGCCGGACGACATCGACGGGGTCTCGACCTACCCGGGCGCGTTCTGGTCGACGCCCGGCATCACCGGCGCCGGTGTCGACGACGTCCGGGCGATGCTCGGGCTCAACCTGCGCTGGCACACCGGCGGCGGCGAGCTCGCCGGCCAGCTCGGCTCGATCGTCAACGCCGTGCTGGCAGTCGCCGCGGGGCTCGCGACCCATGTCCTGTGTTTCCGGACGGTGTGGGAGTCCACCGCGCAGGAGGGGTACGGCAGCCGGTCGGCGACGCTGCTCGGCGGCGGCGGAACCCAGGGCCAGCCGGTGCGCTTCGGCCGTGAGCTCACCCAGTGGTCGACGCCGTTCGGGATCGGCTACCCCTGCTACGCGGCGATGGAGATGCAGCGGCGCATCGAGCTGGCCGGCGCCAGCCGGGAGAAGTACGCCGCGCTCGCGCTCGTCACCCGCTCCTACGCGGCCCGCAACGAGGCCGCCGTGTACCGCGATCCGCTCACCCTCGACCAGTACCTCGGCGCCCGGATGATCTCCGATCCGATCTGTGTCTACGACTGCGACGTCCCGGTCGACGGTTCGGTGGCGTTCGTGGTCTCGAACGCGGCCGCGGCCGGGGACCCCGGTCGGGCGCTGCGGCTGGAGGCCATGGGCTCCGCCTCCGGTTTCGACGAGTCCGCCGCCATGATGTGGGAGCGGACCGACCTCAGACCGGCCGACGTCGACCTCGCGCAGGTCTACGACGGCTTCTCGGTCTACGCACTGCGCTGGCTGGAGGCCCTCGGGTTCTGCGGCCGCTACGAGGCGCTCGACTTCATCGAGGGCGGCGACCGGATCGGCCCCACCGGCGATCTGCCACTGAACACCGGCGGTGGCCAGCTCTCCGGCGGGCGGCTGCACGGCTACGGCGGCCTGCTGGAGGCCTGCCTGCAGCTGCGCGGCGAGGCCGGCGCCCACCAGCTGCCCACCGCCCGTCAGCTTGCCGTCGTCACCAGTGGCGCGGAGTCGTTCACCTCGTCCCTGCTCGTCGGGGCACCGCACTGAGCGTGCGTCCCCACCAGCGGCACGGTCGCGAACAGGAGTAGTGCACATGTTGCCAACGACCACCCGAATCATGTCGGCGGACGACCATCTGATCGAACCGGCCCACCTGTGGGTCGACCGCGTCCCGGCGAAGTACCGCGACGGCTGCCCGAAGATCGTGGAGGTCGACGGCCGGCAGGCCTGGCTCTACGAGGGCGAGCTCACCTACATCCCGATGGGCTCGTGCCGTGCGCTGCCCGGCTTCTCCGAGGCCGGCTACCCGCCGGCGCCCGGTACCGCCCGCTTCGACGAGATCCGTCCCGGCTGCTACGACCCGGTCGAGCGGCTTAAGGACATGGACGTCGACGGAACGTGGGGCCAGCTCTGCTTCCCGAACTACGCGCGGTTCGCCGGGCACCGCTTCTTCCTGAACGTCACCGACCTGGAGCTGGGGCTCGCCTGCCTGCGCACCTACAACGACTACCTGCTCGACGAATGGTGCGCGACCGACCCCGAGCGGCTGTTCGGCGCCGTCATCCTCCCGCTGTTCGACGCCGAGAAGGCCGTCGAGGAACTGAAGCGGGTGCTCGCCAAGGGCGCGCGGGCCATCGCCTTCTCGGAGAACCCGACCGTGCTCGGACTTCCCTCGGTCCACACCGACCACTGGGATCCGCTGTGGGCGGTGGCGAACGAGGCCGGCATTCCCGTCTGCATGCACATCGGCAGCTCGTCCCGGCTTGTCACGACCTCGGCGGACGCCCCGCCGACGGTGCTCGTCGCGCTCAACGGCGTGAACTCGATGATGGCCGGCGTCGACTGGCTGTTCGCCGGCATTCTGGAGCGCTTCCCCCGGCTGAAGGTCATCCTCTCCGAGGGCGGCGCCGGGTGGATTCCGTACATTCTCGAGCGGGCGGAGAAGGCGTTTCACGACGGCCGCCTGAGCCAGGACATCTCCATCGGCCAGGCCGGCGTCAAGGCCAACCGGTCGCCCCGTGAGGTGTTCGCCGAGCACATGTACGTCTGCCTGGTCGACGAGCAGTTCGCGCTGCGCAGCCTCGCCGACGTCCCGGTCGACAACCTGCTGTTCGAAGGCGACTTCCCGCACGGGGACGGGCTGTGGCCGAACAACCGCGCCTACCTGGAGAAGGCACTCGCGGACGTGCCCGACGCGGACGCCGTGAAGATCGCCGAAACGAACCTGCGCGGTCTGCTGCAGGCCTGAGTTCGTTCCTCGTCCCGCCTTCGCCGATCGGCGTTCCCGTAAACGAGAGACCGACGAGAAACCGGAGAGTCATGCCCTACGACCTGCTTGCCGGTGTGCGCGTCATCGAGGCGTCGATGTACGCGTTCGCGCCGTCCGCCGGCGCCGTGCTCGCCGACTGGGGTGCCGACGTCATCAAGATCGTGCCGCCCGACGTCCGCGACCCGATGAGCGGCAACATCATCGCCGGGCTGCCGGAGCGCGAGGTGGGCGTCGCGTTCATGTGGGAGATCACGAACCGCGGGAAGCGCTGCATCGGCGTGGACCAGCGCACGGAACAGGGCCAGAAGATCGTGGCGGAGCTGGCGCGAGGCGCCGACGTCTTCATCACCAACCTGCTACCGGACGCACGCCGTCGGTTCCGGGTGGACGCCGAGGACCTCACCGCGATCAACCCGAACCTCGTCTACGCCCGGGCGAGCGCGCACGGGCCGGCAGGGCCGGAACGTGACGCCGGCGGCTTCGACCACACAGACTTCTGGGCGCGCACCGGGATGGCCCACGCGGCCAGCCAGGTGAGTGACGAGTTCGTCCCGCAGCCCGGTCCGGCGCTCGGCGACCTCGCCTCGGGCGCCTTCCTGGCTGGCGGCATCGCAGCCGCGCTCTTCCGGCGAGAGCGCACCGGCCGCGGTGCCGTCGTCGACGTCTCGCTGCTCTCCTCGGGCATGTGGATGTTCGGGCCCGGGGTGGTCGCGAGCCAGCTCTACGACGTCGACGCGATCCCCCGCAACCGCCACCATGAGCTGCCGAACCCGTTCGTCGCCGCCTACACCACGCGGGACAGAAGGCTCGTCTACCTCTCCGGCATCCAGACGGAGAAGCACTTCGACCGCTTCTGCGAGACCGTCGACCGCACCGACCTGCTCACGGACCCGCGGTTCGCGACCGCCGCGGGCCGCGCGGAGAACGCGCCGGCCTGCATCGCCGTCCTCGACGAGATCTTCGCCTCCCGCGACCTCGCCGAGTGGATCAGCCTGCTGGAGAAGATCGCCACCCCGTGGTCGCTGGTGCAGACCGCCCGGGAGGCGGCGGACGACCCGCAGGTGCGCGCGAACAACTTCGTCACCACCGTCCAGAAGGACACCTTCTCCTACCCGCTGGTAGCCAGTCCCGCGCAGTTCGACGGCGTCGCTCCGGCCCTCGCGCCGGCCCCCGGCCACGGCGAGCACACCGACCAGGTCCTGCTGGAGCACGGCTACAGCTGGGACGACATCGTCCAACTCAAGGTCGACGGAGCCGTGCTGTGACGACCGGACGGAGGCTGCCCCGTTGACTAGCGCCGCGTCACCGATACCGGATTCCACCGCGCCCGGTCTGGCCGCCACCACCCTCTGGCAGCTCGTGCAGCGGCGTGCCGACACGACGCCGGACGCACCGCTGCTGCTCGACGACCTCGGCCGCACCCTCACCGCCGCCGGGATGCGCGACGCGGCGGCGGCGACCGCCGCCGGGCTGCTGGACCTGGGGGTCGGCAACGACTCGGTGGTGAGCTGGCAGCTACCGACCTCCCTGGAGGCGGTGGTGCTGGCCGTGGCCTGCGCGCGGCTCGGGGTCAGCCAGAACCCGATCGTCCCCACGCTGCGCGAGCGCGAGGTCTCGTACATCGTCGAGCAGGTCGGCACCACCCTGCTGGCCGTCCCGCCGACATGGCGCGGATTCGACCACCAGGCGATGGCCACGGCGATCGGTGCCGCGCAGAGCGCTCGCATCGTCGCGGTCGACCACCGTGCCGCCGCCGCTGCCGGTGGGCTCGGCCTGCCGACGGGTGTCGGACCGCTCCCGCCGCTCCCCCTTCCCCGCGGCTCTCGGCCGCTGTGGGGCAGCCGGTCCGCTGGATCTACTACACGTCCGGGACCACGGCAGCGCCGAAGGGCGTGCTGCACACCGACGCCTCGGTGATGGCCGCCGCGGCCGGCTCGGTCACCGCGATGCGCCTCGGCCCGGACGACGTCTACCCGATCGCCTTCCCGATCGCGCACATCGGCGGCACCGTCATGCTCGCCGCCGCCCTGGCGTCCGGCACACGGCTGCTGCTGGTGGACACCTTCGACCCGGCGACCAGCCCGCTGACGATGGCCGCGCACGGCGCGACCATCCTGGGTTCGGCGACACCGTTCCTGCGGGCATACCTCGCGGCTCAGGCCGACCAGCACCGCAGCGACGCGGACAGCGCGGACGGCGGTGACGCAGCGCTGTTCCCGCGGCTGCGGGTGGCGGTCAGCGGAGGCGCGGCCAAGCCCGCCGGCCTGCACCGGGAGATCGCCGACCGGCTCGGTGGACGTGGCCTGGTGTCGAGCTGGGGTATGACCGAGTTCCCGCTCGCCACCCACGGCGCCCTGGACGACACCGACGACGACCTGGCCCGCACCGAGGGCCGCCCGACGCCCGGCGTCGAGGTGCGCGTCGTCGGGCCGGACGGCCGGGACTGCCCGGCCGGCGTCGAGGGCGAACTGCTGGTTCGCGGTCCGCAGATGTTCGCGGGTTACCTCGCCGCCGCCGAGCCGGATGCGGGCCGGGACCGGCCGATCGGCGAGCGGCGGTCACGCCCGGCGGACCTGTTCGACCCGGACGGCTTCTTCCGCACCGGCGATGTCGGCATCGTCGGCCCGGGCGGGCATGTCCGGATCTCCGGCCGGCGCAAGGACATCGTGATCCGCAACGCCGAGAACATATCGGCGAGCGAGGTCGAGGAGGTCATCGCCACCCACCCGGCGGTCGGCGAGGTCGCCGTCATCGGACTGCCCGACCCACGCACCGGCGAACGCTGCTGTGCGGTGATCACCCTTGTTCCCGGGGCCACGCCGGTCGACCTCACCGATCTGGCCCGTCACTGCGAACACGCCGGCCTCGCCCGCTACAAGATCCCGGAACAGGTCGAGATCGTCGAAGCGCTCGCGCGCACCGACATGGGGAAGATCGCCAAATCCGTCCTCCGGAATCGCTTCCAGCCCTGACACCCCGACCGACCGCCACCCCCCAAGGCCCGGGGCTCCCGTAGCTCTCCGGCCCTGTGTCCCTTTCCGCGCCTCGGCAGGGGCACCTGACACCCGGCTTCCCGCACCTGCACACCCACGGAGGAACCGATGAGACGATCCAAGGCCGGACTGGTCACTGCCAGTGTTCTCTTACTCTGCATCGCCGCGTGTGGCAGCGGAGACGACTCCACTGCCCCAACGGCGATCGATCAGAAGATGTTCGACCCGGGACCGGCCACCGGCTGGGACAACACAGGCATTTCCGTGGACCCGGCCAGCCTGAAATGCGCCGACCCGGGCGGCCCGCAGGCCCGCGGCGTGACCGACACCGAGATCCGGGTCGGTGGCCTGTTGAGCATGACCAGCCCCGCCGGGGTGGCGCTCGCGGCTGCCGAGGCCGGGGCGAAGGTCCGGTTCGACCGGGCCAACGCCGATGGCGGCGTGAACGGCCGAAAGATCAACTATGTGGGCACCCTCGACGACGGCAGCGACCCGGCCCGCAACGTCTCCCAGGCCAAGGCACTCGTCAACGAGGATGTCTTCGCGGCCGTTCCGACGATGGTCCGTTCGCCCAACTATCGGGACACCTTCTGTGACGAGGGCGTGCCGTACTTCGGCTGGGGCACCCAGGAGGCGTACTGCGACACCGCGATCGGCTTCGGTATCACCGGCTGCCTCGTTCCCAGCTCGGGGCACAGCACCAGCTCGGCGTGGGGCATGGTCGGGCGGTCGATTCTCGGTGACAAGGCCACCGGGGCCAGCGTCGCGGCCGTCGGGACCGACCAGGACAACGCACGTCTCGGTCTCGCGAGCATCACCAAGTCCTTCAAGCAGTCCGGGATGGAGATCGTCTACGACAAGAGCCCGGTTCCGGCGGCCGGGCTGGCCGACGCCACCCCGATCATCGGCGACGTCATGAGCGCCGACGGTGGCGCGCCGCCCGACCTGGTCGTGCTGACCACGGACTTCGGGCCGACCGCGAAAATCGCCGAGGCACTCGCCGCCGCCGGCTACCAGGGCGCGGTCCTGAGCGCCGTCGGCTACGACCCCCGGCTCGAGGGGTACGCAGGACTCCAGGGCACGTACACGCTGCTCCAGTGGTCACCGACACAGGCCGACTCGCCCGCGGTGGAGCAGCTCAAGGCCGACTTCGCCAAGTACGCCCCGGACCAGGCGATAGGGCTGGTCGCGATGGCCGGTTACTGGTCTGCCGACTTCTTCCTCGACGCGGCGGCCAAGACCGGCAAGGACCTCACCGTCGACAACCTGTTGAACACCATCAACGGTGGTGACTACACCTTCCACCGGGACGGCGCGCTCGCCGAGACGCAGTGGCCGCTCAACCACACCATCTCGGCGCCGTGTGCCAGCACCGTCAAACTGCAGGACAAGAAATACGTCGAGGCCCTGAAGCTGTCCTGCGGCGCCCCGCTGCCCAGCAGCTGACCCCCGACCGAGCCGGCGCCCGCCACCTGGTGCTGCTACCGGCCGTCCGTGACGGCGGTGACGACCTGCTCCTGCGTCTCATGACGGACATCGCTCCGCGGCTGCGCACAGCACCCGCGGAGCAGCCGTCCACCACCAGCCCACCGAGGCCGGACGGCGGCGACAGCGGCGACAGCGATGAGAGAGGCTACGTATGACCGTTCCCGTTCCTGGCACGCTCGACGAGATGCTTTCGCCGGACTGGCTGACCGGCGCACTCGGCGCCCGGTTCCCCGGCATCACGGTCACCGCGGTCAGGCCAGGACCCGTGATCAGCCGGATCGCCACCAACGCCCGGTTCCGAATCGAGTGCGCGGATGGTGTCCCGGCAGGGCTTTCCCCCAATCTTTGTGGCAAGGGCTACTTCACCGAGGCGGGCCACGCGTTCCGGCACGCGGGGATTCCGGAGGCCTCCTTCTACCGGGACGTCGCGGCCAGATCCGGCGTCCGCACGCTGCGCAGCGTCTACGCCGACGTCGACCCGCAGGAACAGCAGGGTGTCGTCATCACCGAGGACGTGATCGTCGAGCACGCGCAGTTCCTCGACGCGCGCAGCGACTACACCCCCGACCAGGCCGCCGAAAGCCTCGCGCAGCTCGCCACGCTGCATGCCTCGACCTGGGGCGCCGCCGACCTCGCCACCACCGGATGGCTCGCCCCGCGGCTGACCAGCTATCTCCAGCTGCGCGGGGTGGACGACATTCGGGTCAACTTCGACGGGCCGATCGGCGCCGGCGTGCCAGCGGAGGTGCGCGACGCCGAGCGGCTGGTGCACGCCTACCGTTCGCTTGCCGCGCTGACCAGGCAGGACGATGAGCCCTGGTGCGTGATCCACGGCGACGCCCATGTCGGGAACGTCTTCCTCGACGGCGCGGGCCGGCCGTCCTTCCTCGACTGGCAGCTGGTCCAGCGCGGGCCGTGGTACCTCGACGTCGGCTACCACATCGCGTCCGCGCTGACCGTTTCCGACCGCCGCCGAACCGAACGGGATCTCGTCGCGCACTACCTCGACCGGCTGCGGGCGGCGGGAGTCGAGGCACCGCCCGACAATGCCGTCTGGCAGGGGATCGGGCGCGGCATCATCCACGGCCTCTACCTGTGGGCCATCACCCTCAAGGTCGACCCGGCTGTCACCAGCCTGCTGCTGACCCGGCTGGGTACCGCGGCGGCTGACCACGACGCCCTCACCGCATTCGACCGATGACCCGCGTCAGTGCAACCACCCACCTCGCCGGACACGACCGATGAAAACCGGGAACCAGCGTCAAACCGAACAGGACGGAGTACGGACGATGACGACGTCAATCGAGGACCGCTGGCTACGCCTCGAGCCGATCAGGATCGGCTGGCTGGGCATGGAATGGCAACGTTTCAAGCGAGAAATTCAACTGGCCTTCGACGAGGGCATCGAGCGCGGCCTGCTCGACCGCCGCTACGAGTTCCTCTTCGAGGACAACGCTGGCCTGCCCCAGGGCACCGCCAAGGGCGGCATCGACGCGTTCAACCGGCTGGTGGACGCCGGCTGCCTGGCGGTGGTGGGCGCCAACTACACCGATTCGGCGATGGCGCTGGCCGAGCACGCGAACGCCCGGAAGGTCCCGCTCATCAGCATGTGCGGAACCGACGCGTTCCACGGCGAGTACTGCTTCCGGCTCGGCAACGGTGACGTCGGAGGCGACCCGGCGTTGATGGTCAACTGGCTGAAGCGCGAGGGTCACCGACGCGTGGCGGTCGTCATGCCCTGGTCGCCGATCAGCCCCGAGTACGTCCGGTTCTTCCACCAGGAGTGCCGCCGGCTCGGCATCTCGGTCGCCGCCGTCGAATCGATCACGAACAAGACCACCACCGACGAGCTCGCGGAGAAGTTCGCCCTGCTGCGCGATTCCAAGGCCGATGCGCTGGCCTGGCTCGGTTACGGCGGCCTGGTCGTGAACGGGACGGTACGCGCAGCACTGGAAAAGATCGACTGGGATCCGCCGCGGATCATGACCACCGCGTTCATGCAGTACATCTGGGGCTTCGAACAGCTTGAAGGCTGGGTCGGCATCGACCAGTGGTGCCCGGAGAACCCGCGCATGCACCGGTTCCACGAGCGGTTCGTCGCCCGCTACGGCGAGGACCCCTGGATGTGGCCGAACGCCATTCCCGGCCTCGCCTACGATATGGCTGCCACCACCGTCGAGGCCCTGCACCGTGCCACCGTCCTGACTGGCGAGGGCGTCAAGGAGGGCATCGAACGGATCCG
Organism: Parafrankia sp. EUN1f; assembly: GCF_000177675.1. Lineage (GTDB taxonomy): Bacteria > Actinomycetota > Actinomycetes > Frankiales > Frankiaceae > Parafrankia. The sequence goes on along the minus strand of NZ_ADGX01000002.1, from coordinate 34,793 downwards.
TTTCATGCCGGCCGTCACCGGTGGCCCGAACACCCATATCGCCGGCGGCCCGTTCGACCACCAGCTGTTCAAGGGCGACTGGCTGCATTTCGGCCGGGTCCGCGACGGCAAGCTCGAGTTCGCCGGCCTCTTCGAGCCGACCGACGACTACTGACGGCTGCTGAGCACTACTGACGACATTCGGGGCGCCCGGGCATCTGGTAGATACCGGGCCGCACCGCCGATTTCATGAGAGCAGACGCCGGCCGGCCCGAGCGCAGCCGCCGGCCGGCCCGTCGGCGTCGATCGGAAGGGCAGAAATGCTTCGGTGGCCCGACCTTCACCGAGTTCCAGAATCAGTTCGCCCGAGGCTCGTCGGGCCCGGTGCGCCATTCGAACTGGCCCGCGAGGACGTTCGCGGCGTCGAGATGACGGTTTTCGCGAACCGGCCGCGCAATGTGGTGGAGGTGCTGCGGGCCGCGGGCCGCGACCACGCCGACCGGCCATACCTCATCCTGGGCGACCGCACGGTCACCCACGCCGAGGCCGCGGCGGTCGCGGAACGCGTCGCCGCCGTGTTGCACGGCCGGCACGGCGTCCGGCGCGGTGACCGGCTGGCGCTGGTCGGCGCGAACAGTGTCGAACATGCCCTGACCATCTGGGCGGTTGTCCTGCTCGGTGGGATCGTCGTCGGCCTGAACGGCTGGTGGACCGGTCCCGAGCTGCGCCACGGCCTCGTACTGACCGACCCCAGGCTGCTGGTCGGGGACGAACGCCGGCTCGAGCGGATCGCCGGGATGCCGGACGCCGGCCTGCCGGTGGTGGCTTTCGACGAGCTGGCCGCCTCGGCCGCTGTCGACGCCCCGGCCGGCGTCGTCGGATCCCGATCGTCGTCCGCCCGGGACGGGGGTGCGGACGAGAGCCTGTTCGCCGGCGACATCGGCGAGGACGAGGCGATCGCCGTTCTGTTCACCAGCGGGACCACCGGCCGCGCCAAGGGCGCGGTGATGAGTCACCGGGCGGTCGTCAACTTCGGCCTGGACGCGGGCCTGCGCGGCGCGGTCGATGTGGTCAGCGGGGCGGCGCCGCCGCCCGCCGGGGCCGCCGTCAGCGTGCTCGCGAGCCCGCTCTTCCACATCTCCGGGCTCGGCCCGCTGCTCGGCGCGGCGCCACGGTCCGGCATGACACTGGTACTCGCTCCGCCCGGCCGCTGGGATCCCGCCGCGCACCTGGAACTCACCCGCCGGTACGGCGTCACCCAGTGGACCGGCGTCCCCACCCAGTTTCTCCGCCTGCTGGAGCATCCCGACCTCGACCCCGCCACGCTGGTCACCCTGCGGGGCATCGGATGCGGCGGCGCGCCGATGCCCCCGGAGCTGCCCCGGGTCGTCGCCGAACGGCTGCCGGGCGTGCGGGTCGGCGGCGGCTACGGGATGACCGAGACCTTCGGGATGGGCACGGCGATCGGCGGTCCCCGGCTCGTCGCGCATCCCGGCGCGGTCGGGGTTCCCACGCCGACCTCGGAGCTGATGCTGCGAGACGCCGACGGCGCCGAGATCACGGCAGACGGAGCCGTGGGCGAGATCTGGCTCCGTGGCCCCAGCGTCTTCCTCGGCTACTGGAACGACGAGGGTGCCACGGCGGCGGTCCTCGACGCCGACGGCTGGTATCGCAGCGGGGACTACGGCCGGATCGTGGATGGCGTGGTGTACCTGGAGAGCCGCCTGCGCGACATGATCATCCGTGGCGGCGAGAACATCTACCCGATCGAGATCGAGAACCGGCTGATCGAGCATCCGGACATCGCCGAGGCCGCGGTGATCGGAGTTCCCCACGAAAAGCTCGGCCAGGAGGTGCTGGCCGTCCTGGTCCCGCGCGACGGGACCACCCTCGACCCGGCGGATGTGCGCGACTGGGTTGCGGCCACGCTGGCCGCCTTCAAGGTCCCCAGCCGGGTACGCGTTGTCGACGCGCTACCCCACAATGCGTCCGGCAAGGTCATCAAGCACGATCTCGAGGTCCGTTTCGCCACGGACGCCGATCTTCCACACCATTGACGAGACTATTAGTTTGTCGTCTACTGGCGGAGTCACCTATCCGCAGGATGCGCCGAGGCGCGCTTCGCCATCCGCCTGACACCGACGACCAGCGGTCCCCGCGGGTCCGCAAGGCGGGATTTCACAGCAGATGATTGGGCCTTCAGCCGGCGCCGCGGAGTCGGGCACGGCCCCGCTCCCGCGGGTGCGCCAGGTACGCACGGGGGAAGAGAAGACCGCCCCCACGCACGCTCACAGCGAGACTATTAGTCTCGCAACAGATGGGGCTCGGGAGCTTCGCGCGGCCGCCGCGGGCATACCGTTCGCCCCACGCACGCCGCTGACCGAGCCTTTCTGGGTCGGCTGCGCGCGGGGGGATCTGCTGTTCCAGCGGTGTTCGGACTGCGGACGTCCGGGCTTCCCGCCGGCGGTGGCCTGCCGAAGCTGCCTGTCGCGGGCGCTGCGCTGGGAACGCTCAGCCGGCGGCGGCACCCTCTACAGCTGGACCGTCGTGCACCGCCCGGCCAGCCCGGCGTTCCGGACCCCCTACGCTCCCGCGATCGTCACCCTGGACGAGGGCTACCAGCTGATGACCTGCCTCGTCGGTCTGGATGTCGCCGCGATCCGGGCCGACCTGCGGCTGCGGGTCGTGTTCCACGAGATCGAACCCGGGACGTCCCTCCCCTACTTCGCGCCCGCCCACGCAGCGTGAAGCCGGCGCACCGGCCCTCGGCCCGGGCCGCCACCTGCCCACAGCACACGAACAGGAGCCGTCATGCAGGTCGACGATCTGATTCTCATCAGCGTGGACGACCACATCGCCGAGCCCCCCACCATGTTCGACGCGCACGTCCCGGCGAAGTTCAGGGAACTGGCACCCCGGGTCGTCGAGGAGGACAGCGGCGCGCAGCAGTGGTATTACGGCGATCGGCGCGGTCGCAACCTCGGGCTGAACGCGGTGGCCGGCAAGCCTCCGGAGATGTTCAACATCGACGCGAGCCGCTACGACGAGATGCGTCCAGGCTGCTACGACGTGCATGAGCGGGTCCGCGACATGAACGCCGGCGGGCAGCTCGCCGGGCTGAACTTCCCGAACTGGACCGGGTTCTCCGGCCAGGTCCTCAATCAGGGCCCCGACCGCGACGTCAACCTCGTCATGATCAGGGCGTACAACGACTGGCACGTGGACGAGTGGTGCGGCGCCTACCCGGACCGGTTCATCCCGTGCGGGATACTGCCGCTGTTCGACGTCAACGAGGCGGCCAGGGAAATTCACCGGCTCGCCGCCAAGGGCTGCCACGCCGTGACCTTCTCGGAGAATCCCGAGGCGCTGTCGATGCCGAGCATCCACACCGACTACTGGCATCCGCTGTTCCGCGCCGCCAGCGACACGGGAACCGTGCTGTGCCTGCACGTCGGTTCCTCGTCCAGGGCGCCCATGTTCTCGTCCGACGCCCCGCCGAGCGTGAACATCGCAGCCTCGTCACTGATGTCGTCCTACTCGCTGCTGGAACTGGTCTGGGCGGAGTTCTGGGCGGACTTCCCGGACCTGCGTTTCTCCCTCACCGAAGGGGATGTCGGCTGGATCCCGTACTTCCTCTGGCGGTCCGAACACGTCCGCCGCCGGCATTCCGCGTGGGCCCGGCCAAGCTTCCCGGCCGGTATGGACGGCCCGATCGACATCTTCCGCAAGCACATCCTGACCTGTTTCATCAGCGACCGCGTCGGTGCCCGCCTGCTCGACTGGTTCGAGCTCGACAACCTGTGCTGGGAGTCGGACTTCCCGCACTCCGACTCGAACTGGCCCCACGCTCCGGAGGACGTGCTGGAGAACCTCGGCGGCCTGCCGGAAGACGCCGTGAACAAGATCACTCACGAGAACGCGATGCGGCACTACCAGTTCGACCCGTTCCGGCACCGGTCGCGAGAGCGCTGCACCGCCGGCGCTCTGCGCGCCGAGGCCGGCGACGTCGATGTGGTCACCCACGTCGGCCGGCTGGCCGACCAGCGTGACCGCGACGCCTGGGCGCGCCTGACCGCCCGCCCGCGGAGCTGACCGTGACGGTTTCCGACCTCGGGTGGTCGGCAGGTCGGGACGTCCCGAAGGGCGACGTTTCCGACTGGAAGGACGGAGCATCCATGGCTGGCCACCCACTCGGTGGAGTCCGCGTGCTGGAGCTGGCCACCGGCATCGCCGGGCCCTACCTCGGGAAGATGTTCGCGGACGCCGGCGCCGACGTCGTCAAGATCGAACATGGTGCCGGCGACCCGATGCGCGGCTGGTCCGCATCCGGCGCACGTGCCGACAGCGACAGCGCGTTGTTCCGGTACCTGAACACCTCGAAGCGCTCGGTCGTCGCGGATATCGCCGGCGCGCCGGTCGCGGACCTGGCGGCGAGGGCGGACGTCATCGTCATCGGCGACGGCCTGCGCTGCGCCGCCGCGGGCGAACCCACCGCAGCGCGCATCGCCGAGCTGGCCCGGAGCCTGCATGACGCCCATCCTCAGGCAGTGGTCGTCGCGATCACGCCGTTCGGGCTGACGGCGACCGGCGAGGACCAGGAGCAGCCGGTGACCGAGTTCCTGCTCCAGGCGCTGAGCGGGTCGACAGCCGGCCGTGGCTCACCGCAGGGCCCGCCGCTGGCGGCAGGCGGGCGGATCGGCGAGTGGGCGACCGGCGCCTACGCGGCAGTCGTCGCGCTCGCCGCGCTGCGCGGCGCCCGCCGTGACGGCATCGGTGATCTCGTCGACGTCTCCATGCTGGACTGCATGACCGTCATCCTCGGCGGGCTCAGCGTCGTCGGCCCCACGGTCATGGGCACACCGCCCGCCGCGGCGGGTAACCCGGCGGCATCCAGCCGGGTTCCGGAGCTGCCGTCCATCGAACCGACGCAGGACGGGCTCGTCGGCTTCTGCACGGTCACCGCGCAGCAGTTCCAGGACTTCCTGCTCCTCATCGACCGGCCCGACCTGATCGCCGACGAGGACCTGGCACGGCTTCCCAACCGCTACGCCCGCCGGGAGGAGTTCCTCGCCGCGGTGCACGCCTGGACCACCCGGCACACCACCGAGGAGATCATCGAGCTCGCCGCCGCCCTGCGCATCCCGGCGTCGCCGATCGGCTCACCGCGCACCGTCACCGGGATCGACCAGTTCACCGCGCGCGAGGTGTTCATCCCGAACCCGCGCGGGGGCTTCTTCCAGCCACGGACGCCCTATCGCTTCGGCCAGTTCCGCGGCCGCCCGCCGGCGCCCGCGCCCACCCTCGGCGAGCACACCGGAACCGTCGCCTGGCCGGCCCGCACGGCTTCCGCGGGCGCTTCCGGCCCGGCGGGTGGTACCGGCCCGGCGAGCGATGCCGGGCCAGCAGCCGATGCCGGGCCGGCGGGCGGACGGCCGCTGCCGCTGGCGGATCTGCGGGTGCTCGATCTGACGGCCTTCTGGGCAGGGCCGTCGGCGACACTGCTGCTCGGCTCCCTCGGCGCCGATGTCATCAAGGTCGAAGGAGTGTCCCGCCCGGACGGGATGCGCTTCTCCGGCGGCAAACCGCCGTCGGAGGAGAACTGGTGGGAGTGGGGCGTGATGTTCCTCGCCACCAACCCCAACAAGCGCGGCATCAGCCTCGAGCTGACCGACCCTCAGGCCCTCGACGTCGCCCGCCGACTGATCGCGGCCAGCGACGTCGTCATCGAGAACTTCTCGCCCCGCGTCCTGCCGAACCTGGGCCTGGGCTGGGACACCGTCCGCGCCGCGAACCCGGCCGCGGTGCTGACCCGGATGCCCGCCTTCGGCCTGGACGGCCCCTGGCGTGACCGGACCGGCTTCGCCCAGACGATGGAGCAGGCCAGCGGGATGGCCTGGCTGACCGGCACCGCGGACGGCCCACCACTGATCCCACGTGGCGCCTGCGACCCCATCGCCGGGCTGCACGCCGCGTTCGCGACCCTGGTCGCGCTCGCCGAGCGGGACCGGACCGGCACCGGTGCGCTCGTCGAGGCCACCATGGTCGAGGCGGTACTCAACGTGGCCGCCGAGCTCACCATCGAGTACACGGCGAACGGCGCCGAGCTCGTCCGGGACGGAAACCGCGGACCGGTCGGCGCGCCGCAGGGCGTCTACCGTTGCGCCGGACCCGACCACTGGATCGCGATCGCCGTAACCGACGACACCGCCTGGGAGCGGCTGCGCGAGCTGCTCGGACGTCCCGACCTGGCAGCCGGGAGCGACCTGGCAGCCGAGAACGACCTGGCCACCGCCGCCGGCCGGCGCCGCGCCCACGACCGGATCGACGCGGCGATCGCGGCCTGGGCCGCGCCCCGCGACCGCGATGACGCCGCGGCCGAACTCACCGCCGCCGGTGTGCCCGCCGCCCCCGTCGTTCCCGCCGCCGACCTGCGCACGAGTCCGCGGCATGTCACCCGAGGCTTCTTCGAGCCGCTGCACCACCCCGTGGTCGGCGAACACCCGATGCCCGGCGTCGCGTTCCGCCTTGCGAGCCACCCTGGGCCGCTGCTGCGCCGCGCCGCGCCGATGTTCGGACAGCATGACGAAGAGGTCTACGGCGGTCTGCTCGGACTGTCCGCGGCCGAGATCCAGGCGTTGCGGGACCGCGGGCTCATCGCTCACCGGCCGGCCGGCGTATGACAGCCTGGCGCGGCATCGATGTGCCGCCGTGGGAAGGGGAGTGCAGCAGTGGCCCGACGGGACGCGGCCGGACTGCCGCCGACCAGCTACGCGGTGCTCGGGCTGTTGGCGGTCGCGGACGTGCCGTTGTCCGCGGTCGAGCTCAAGACCCGAGCGGACTTCAGCCTGCGCTTCTTCTACTGGGCACCGGCGGTCAGCCACATCCGCAAGGAGCTGGCCCGCCTCGGCGAGCTGGCTCTCGTCACCGCCGAGGTGGTGCCGGCGCCGAGAGCCCGGCACACCGTCGTCCACGAGATCACCCCGGCGGGCCGGGCGGTGCTGCGCGGCTGGCTGGACGACCTGCCCGACGACGAGCCCGTCGTCGTCAAGGATTCCGTCCTGCTGCGTGTGTGGCTGGGTGCGGAGGGCGAGCCGGACCGGATCGTGCGACTGCTCGACCAGCACCTGGAACGGACCCGAGCCGCGATCGACGAGCTGCAGTGGGGCCGGCGGCGCGCCCGTGAGGTCCATCTGGACGGCGTGACGCGGCTGCGTCACTCCCACGCGGTCGGTGATTACGTGCTGCGCCGGATGTACGCCGAACTCGCGAACCTCACCCAGCTGCGGGACGAGATCGCCGATCGGCCGACCGAGCCACGCCCGCCGATGGCCGGCCCGCCGCCCCTGCACGACTACGACGAACCGGAATGACGACCGGCGACACCCGTCTGGAGAGGCTGGAGAGGGAAGTGAGATGAGCCGCCACCGGGAACCAGCGGTGATCGCCGGTGTGTACAACACGATCCAGGCGCGTCGGCTGCCGGAGGAGACCTCCCGCACTCTGACGCTCGATGCCGTGACCGGCGTCCTGGCTGACGCGGGGGTACCACTCGACGCGGTCGACGGTCTGTCCGCCGGCGCCGACGGGGCCGCGCTCCTGTACGACCTCGGGCTCGGGCCCTGCTGGCAGGGCAGCCAGTTCGGGATCTCGATGGTGCTGGAGGCCGCCGCGGCGATCGAGGCCGGCCAGGCCGACACCGTGCTGGTGGTCGCGGCCGAGGCGGGCATCTACACCGAGCGAGCCGCGACCGCGCCGTGGACCCGGCCGGAGAACGAGTTCGTCGTCCCGTGGGGGCTGTTCACCGCCGCCGAGTTCGCGCTCGTCGCCCGCCGCCACATGATCACCTATGGGACGACACCCGAGCAGCTCGCCACCGTCGCGGCGACGATCCGCAACAACGGGCATGCGAATCCGGCCGCCGTGTACGCCGGCCGCGGTCCGTTCACCGCCGCGGACGTGCTCGCCTCCCGGATGGTCGCCGACCCCTTCCACCTGCTCGACTGCTCGATGACGTCCGAGGGCGGCTGCGCGCTGCTGCTGACGACCGCGCGGCGGGCCGCCGACCTGCGCCACCCGCCGGTGCAGGTGCTCGGCGGCGGCGCGGATCACTTCGGGCCCAGCTACCGCTTCCCACCGGCCTGGGATCATGCCGGCCGGTCCGGCGACCTGGTGAACGGCCAGGTCGGCGGGCGTGCGTTCGAACTCGCGCTGGACGCCTCCGGGCTGTGCCGCGATGACGTCGACGTCCTGGAGCTCTACGACCCGTTCTCGTTCGAGATCATCCGCCAGCTGGAGGCGTTCGGGTTCTGCGGCCCGGGAGAGGGCGGCCCGTTCGCCGAGGACGGCCACATCGCGATCGGTGGCAGCCACCCCGTCACCACCGACGGCGGCACGCTGTCGTTCAGCCACGCCGGAGCCGCACCGCAGATGCTTCAGCGCGTCATCCGCGGCGTCGAGCAGCTGCGCGGCACCTGCGGACCGCTGCAGGTCGCCGACGCCCAGGTCGCGCTGTGCTCGGGAGGCGGCGCCGGCGCACTGTTCACCGTCGTCGCCCTTCTCGGCCGCGACGTCCACTGACCCGTCCAGGTCAGCTCAGGTCAGGGTGCACGCGGGGCCGCGGCGTGCGCCGGTCAGCGGGAACGGTTCAGATCGCCAGCGGATCGCGCGGCAGGCCGAGAATGCGTTCCGCGATCTGGTTGCGGGCGATCTCCGACGTTCCGCCCGCGATCGTCGCCGCGCGGGATACCAGCTGGCGCCATCCGACGCCGCCGAGCTCGTCGCTGAACGCGGTCTGTTCGCCGACGAGGTCGGCGGCCAGGGTCGCGGTTCGCTGCGCGTGTTCGGCGACGACCAGCTTGGTGATGTTGCCCTCCGGTCCTGGGCCGCCACCGGCGACCGCCCGCTCGGCGCGGCGCAGGTTCAGCTGGCGCAGCGCGAGGTTCTCGGCCAGGTGCGCGCCGATCCGGGACTCTGCGCCGGGCAGCCGGTGACCGTGTGCCCGGTACAGGTCGAGGTAGTCGACCGATCCCATCATGTCGACGCTGCCACCGAGGCTGACCCGCTCGTTGCCGAGAGTCGCGCGGGCAACCGTCCAGCCCGCTCCCGGCACCCCGACGACGTCGGCGTCCGGGACGAAGACATCGGTGAAGAAGACCTCGTTGAACATGCTGTCGCCGGTGCTCTGGCGCAGCGGGCGGATCTCCACCCCGGGCGCGGACATGTCGATCACCAGGGTGGTGATGCCCTGGTGCTTGCCGGCCCCGTGCTCGGTGCGCACCGTGGCCAGGCCCCAGCGGGCCAGGTGCGCGTCGGATGTCCAGACCTTCTGGCCGTTGACCACCCAGCCCCCGTCGGTCCGCACCGCCGAGGTCCGCACGGCGGCGGCGTCGGAGCCGGCAGCCGGCTCGCTGAACAGCTGGCACCAGATCTCGTCCCCGGCCAGCGCGGGCCGGACCCACCGGTCGACCTGGTCGGGGGTGCCGTGCTGGACCAGGGTGAGGATGACCCAGCCGGTGATCGACAGGTTCACCCGAGCGACGCCGGCGGCCCGGAACTCCTCCTCAATCACCAGCTGCAGGCCGGCGGGAGCCTCGATCCCCCACGGCTTCGGCCAGTGCGGCTGCACGTAGCCGGTCTCGATGAGACGCTCGCGCTGCTCGGCCGCGGGCAGTGCGGCGAGCTCCTGCGCGAGGCGGCGGACAGCCGGTCGCTCGGCCTCGACCTCGGGCGGCAGGTCGAGGGCCGTCGCGCGGGTCACACCGGCCGCGCTCAGGCGGGTGACGTCGGCCGCCGCCTCGATCGGCGAGAACAGCGCCCTGAGGACCACGGCACGCCGCTGCAGCAGGTGGGCGTCGTGCTCCCAGGTGAAGCCGATGCCGCCGTGCAGCTGGATGTTGCGCTCCGCGTTGGTGACGAAGGCCGGCACGGCCAATGTCGACGCGACCGCCGCGGCCAGCGCGAACTCGTCCTGGGACCCTGCGGCGGCCCGCGCCGCGTCCCAGGTGGCCGCGGTACCGAGCTCGGCCGCGACCAGCATGTTCGCCAGGTGGTGCTTGACCGCCTGGAAGGTGCCGATCGTGCGGCCGAACTGCTCGCGGACCTTCGCGTACTCGGTCGCGACCGTCACGCACTCGTGGGCACCGCCGACCGCCTCGGCGGCGACCAGCGTGCGGACGACCGCCTCCGCGAAGGGCCGGGCCCCGGCGAGGACGGCGTCCGCGGCGACCGGCACGTTGTCGAGGCGCACCCGGGCCGACGGACGAGAACGGTCGAGGTTCGACGCCGGCACCTCGACCACGACTCCCGGCGCGGAGGCCGGGAGCACGACCAGGTCGTTACCGACGGCAACCAGCAGGATTTCGGCCAGGGCACCGCCGAGCACGGCACCGCCATCGCCGGAAAGCACGTCGCCGTCGCGGGTCACCGCCCCGCCGAGCCCGATGGCCGCCACCGTCTCGCCACCGGCGAGGCCCGGCAGCAGCCGCGCTCGTAGATCCGGGCTGCCCTCGGCCGCGATGACCGCGGAGACCGCCATCGTCGGCAGCACAGGCCCGGGGGCGACGGCCCGGCCGAGCTCCTCGACCACCGCGACGAGCTCCGGAAATCCCGCCCCGCCGCCGCCGAACTCCTCCGGGAGGTGCAGGCCGAGCAGGCCGAGCTCGGCGAGCCCCTTCCAGAAGTCCGGCACCGCTGTGGGTGGCGCGTTCAGCAGTTCCCGGCCCGCGGCACGCGCCCCGCGGCTCTCCAGGTAGGCCCGCATTGTACGCGCGATCTCCTGGTGCTCGTCGCTGATGGCGATCGCCATGACGCCTCCCCCTTCGCCGCGCCCATAACGGTTGAGATTTCGGACGAACTTGTTCTGTAACAGGCGCAAAGTATTCGACCGCCCAGTCGGCGTCAAGATGACCCAGGACCCGCGCACAGCCACGGCCACCACCGCCGGATCGTGAACCAGGGCGGGATACCCACATGATCAACAGATCATGTGGGCCTGTGGGATGGTGGGGCGATGTCCACCCCTCCCAGGCGCCGGATCGGGCGCCCAGTGGATCCGACGATCGAGGAGAAGGTCGCCGGGGCGGCGATCCAGATCTACGCCGAGGTGGGCTGGTCAGGCTTCACCTTCGACGCGATCGCGGCGCGGGCCGGCGTCGGCAAGGCCGCGATCTACCGCCGCTGGTCCTCCAAGATGGAGATCCTCTCCAGCGCCTTCGCGGCGACGCAGCCGGACCTCGTCGAGCTGCCGGACACCGGCAGCATCCGCGGCGACCTCGTCGCCCTGGCCCGGGCCCTGCTCGACCGCCTGGACCAGCCCGCGGGGATCGCGGAGATCCGGCTCCTCCTGGACACCAAGCTCTACACGGGAGACGTCACCTTCCCGGACATCGACGCGGCCAGAGGGCGCAGCCGCGCGCTGGTCCGAGAGGGGGTGAACCGCGCGATTGCGCGGGGCGAGCTTCCGCACGGCACCCGCCCCGAAATGATCGTCGACGCGGTCCGCGGGACCATCATCCACAACTTCCTTCTCATGCCGTCGGACAAGACCGACGTCTGGCATGCCCGGCGGGGCGCCTACGCCGAGGAGGTCGTGGACCTGGTCCTGGCAGGAGTCCACGCCCGCGCCGCGATCAGCTGATCGCGGCCGAACTCCAGGCTCCCGACCATCGACTTGATCCGGACGAGTCTCGTCCGGAACTCTTGACTCGGCGCTTGCGGCCGCTCTAGCGTGCCGCCGAGTGCACATCGTCGGACTTCGCCTGGTTCGTCGAACGCTTCCGGCCGGGCATTTCCTCGGTGCACGCACTCGGGCAGGAGCCGCGCGGCTCCGCGTCGGAAAGCAGCCGCGCTCCCTGAACCGACACGGGACTCAACGCGTCTCGGTGCTCGGTGGGCCGGTTCCATTCGTCGAGAGCACGTTCGGAGAAAGCCATGATCGACAGCACGCCCGGCAGTGCGGCCGCGGATGCCGCGCCTGGTCCGCCCACATCTCGCCGTGACGGTCCGCTCGCGCGCCTGCGTGTCGTGGAGCTGGCCGGCATCGGGCCTGGTCCGCACGCCGCGATGCTGCTCGCGGATCTGGGCGCGGATGTCGTGCGCGTCCAGCGCCCCGGGGCGACCGGCATGAACGATCTGATGCTCCGCAACCGTCGCTGGGTGCTCGGGCAGATGGCCTGGGCGCATCGGGCCATGGGGGTCTGGTCGGACGAGCGGTCGTCGAACATCCTCGACGGGGCCGCGCCGTTCTATCGCACCTATGTCTGCGGGGATGGGCGCTACATCGCGGTCGGCGCGATCGAGCCGCAGTTCTACGCCCAGCTGCTCGCCGGCGTCGGGCTCACCGCCGAGGAGCTGCCGGGCCAGTATGACCGGGCCGGATGGCCTGTGGTGGGCGCTCGCCTCGCCGGGATCTTCGCCACCCGCCCGCGCGACGAGTGGGCGGCGGTGTTCGCCGGCACCGACGCCTGCGTGACGCCGGTTCTCGCGTTCGGCGAGGTGTCGACCCATCCACACATGGCCGAACGACAGACGATCGTGACGGTCGACGGCGCGGAGCAGGCCGCCCCCGCGCCGCGCTTCACCCGCACCCCGACCGCCGCACCCATCGGCCCGCGGCCCACGGGCACGCCGGTCGAGGACGTCCTGGCCGGCTGGCGGCAACAGACGGCGGCGCCGGAGCCGGCGGCAATCGGACTCGACCAGCGAACCCCACGGACACCATGAGCCACATAGACGCCCTGCCGTCCGACGGCACGCCGACGCTCCTCACCCGCGCGGCGATCACCGAGACGGCCGACGCCATCGCGGCGATGCAGGAACCCGACGGGGCGATTCCCTGGTCCCCCGGCGACCACACCGATGCCTGGGACCATCTCGAGTGTGTGATGGCCCTGCAGCTGGCGGGGAGACCGACGCCGCCGTCCAGCTGGTGCGCGACATCCAGCACCTGCGTCACGACGACGGCAGCTACTGGACCGGCTGGCAGTTCGAGGCCGGCGTCAACTGGCCCGAGGAACGCAGCTCCTGGACGGCCGCGGCAGTGATCCTGGCCGTGGACGCCCTGGCCGGCGGGGTGACCGAGACCCTCTTCCGCGGCGACGATCTGCCCACCGGCCTCGTTGTCCCCCGCGACGAAACCACGGCACGGCCAGGGCCGGACGAGGTCCTTCTCCCCCGGCCGCGGATGGGCGAACTCGACGAGCGCCGCAGTTGACCCCGGTCACGGGCCCGCTCCAGCGCCGTGCGCATCGCCGGCGTGTGGTACTCGTCGTGCCCCTGCTGCCACGGCCAGGCCGGCGCCCGCTCCAGGTCGACTGCTACCGTCGATGTCGATGTCAAGGTCGACAATCTCTGACCGTCATCGGTCGTGTGGCGCACGCAGGGGATGCTGCTGCCGGGGCTACGCAGAGCGCGGTCCCACCGGCCTTGGCCGCGGGCTGTCGAGATGACGGAGGTTGCGATGGGCAGGGACGTGGTGGTCGTCCTCGGCGTGGGCGGCATGGGCGCGGCGATCGCCCGCCGGTTCGGTGGATCCCGAACCCTGTTACTCGCCGACGCCAACGACCACACGCTCGCGGCGGTCGCCGGCGCGCTGCGGGATGAGGGGCACGAGGTCGTCACCCGTCCCGTGGACGTGGCCGAGGGAGAGTCCGTGGCCGCGCTGGCGGACGTCGCCGCCGACCTGGGCCCCGTCACACATGTCGCCCACACGGCCGGCCTCTCGATGGCGCAGGCGGCGCCGGACGCGATCATCCGGGTGGATCTGCTCGGTGTCGCGCACTTCCTCGACGAGTTCGCGCGCGTCGTCGCGCCCGGCGGGGCCGGCGTGGTCATCTCCAGCACCGCCGGGCACTTCGCGCCGCGGCTGCCCGCCGACCAGGAGCGAGCACTCGCCATCACACCCGCCTCCGAGCTGCTGCAGCTCCCGTTCCTGTCAGGCGAAGTGGTCACGGAACCGGCCGGCGCCTACAGCCTGGCCAAGCTGGGCGCGATGCTGCGGGTACGCGCGGCGGCTCCGTCCTGGGGGCGGAGCAGGGCACGAGTGAACTCGGTGAGTCCGGGTGTGGTCTCGACGCCGATGGGGCGCCTCGAGCTGAACGGACCGTGGGGTGCCGCGCTGCGCTCCGTCACCGACGCGGCCCCCGCGGGACGGATCGGAACACCGGACGACGTGGCCGACGCGGTCTCGTTCCTGCTCGGCCCCCAGTCGACGTTCATCACGGGAACGGACCTCCTGGTGGACGGTGGTTCGGTCGCGGTGCACCTGAGTGAGAGCTGGGCTCGCCCCCCGCTCCCGTAGGCGTGGCGGCCGCATCGGGCGAGACGACCGCGAAAGTCGCGAGTTCTCCGGTGAGACAGATCTGTCGTACTGTGTCGCTCTACAACGTCAGATAGAAGCTGTCTCACCGTTCATGAGCGCTCCGCGTCCACCGGAGCGGGCCGCTCGCGGCGCCCGATCCGGCTCCCAATCCGACGGGGCCGCGGCCTCGAACGGGAGACCAGCGGCGCCCCACGCTTCCAGGAGGACCGCCAGATGGCGCGAGGTGTTCACAGCGGGGACCAGCACAGCCGTCCCTTACAGCGAGGCGAGGACCAGTGACGGGCGGCACACACTCCGCGTGGGTCGCTGTCGTCACCGGAGCCGCCAACGGAATCGGAAGGGCCGTCACCAGGCGGTTCGTCGCCGAAGGCGGGAGAGTCGTCGGCGGTGACATCGACGAGGCGGGCCTGGCGGCGCTGAGTGCCGAGCTCGGCCCCGATGCCTTCGCGGCCGCCCGGTGCGACGTGACCGACGAGGACGATGTGGCGGCACTGGTCGCACTGGCCTCGGCCAGGTTCGGCGGCCTCGACGTCGTGGTCGCCAATGCCGGTGGCGGCACCCTCGGCGAGGTCGCCGACCACGATTTCGGTGAGTGGCGGCGGATTGTCGATCTGAGTCTCCACGGGGCTTTCCTGACCCTCAAGCACGGCGGCCGCGTGCTTCGGGATGCTGGGCGAGGAGGTTCGATCGTCACGGTCGCGAGCCTCAACGCCGTCCAGCCCGGCCGCGGTGTGGCGGCCTACTGCGCGGCGAAGGCCGGTGCCGTGGCGCTGACCGAGGTCGCCGCGCTGGAGCTGGGCCGGCACGGAATCCGGGTGAACGCGGTCGCCCCGGGCCTGGTCCGTACCGGGCTCACCACCGGGCTGTGGCATCTACCCGGTCTGGTCGACGAGTTCGTCGACAACGCCCCGCTCGGGCGGTTCGCGGAACCGGAGGAGGTCGCGAACGTCATCTACTTCCTCGCCTCGGAGCAGGCGTCCTTCGTCTCCGGCTCCCTGTACAGCGTCGACGGGGGCGCGCGGACCGGGCGCTATCCCGACATGATCGCCGGAATGGAGCGGGCGATCCACTCCGCCGGAAACGGCGCACCCCGCGCCGACGGCTGATTCGCTTACTCAGGCGGTCCCGCCGACACAGCGCCGGGTGACGGCGCACGGCGGGACCACGATCTCTCCGGAAGGCAGGGCATGGACCTCTCTGGCGTCGGCGTGTGGAGCCAGCAGCTGCGCTACGGCGACCCCGGCGAATCCGCCGAGGCCGCCGCCGAGCTCGAGGAGCTCGGCTTCAGCGCGCTGTGGATCCCGGACATGGGCGGCGACACGTTCGAGGCCGCCGAGCACCTGCTCGCCGCCACTCGCTCCGTCGTCGTGGCGACCGGCGTCCTCAACCTCTGGTACTGCCCGCCGGAGCAGGCAGCCGCCTCCTATGCGGCGCTGGCGGCGAAATACGACGACCGGCTGCTGCTCGGCATCGGGGTAAGCCACGCGATCGCCGTGGACTCCGCGGAGCCCGGCAGATACCGGCGGCCGCTGACCGCGATGACGACCTACCTGGACGGCCTCGACGCCGCGGAACAGCCCGTCCCCCAGGACCGGAGGGTCCTCGCCGCACTCGGCCCCCGCATGCTGGAGCTCGCGTCCAGGCGGGCCCGCGGTGTCCATCCCTACCTGGTCACGCCGGAGCACACCCGGATCGCGCGGGAGGCGGTGGGCGACGGTCCGCTCGTGCTGCCCGAGCAGGCCGTCGTCCTGTGTTCCGACAAGGATGAGGCCCACGCGATCGCGGGCGGGTGGCTGCGCGGCTACCTCTCCCTCCCTAACTACGCCAACAGCCTGATCCGACTGGGGTTCGAGGCCGACGAGGTGGCATCCGCGGACGGCCGGGTGTTCGACGCGATGATCGCCTGGGGTGACGAGGCGGCGATCAGGCGCAGGGTGGAGGAGCACCGGGCCGCGGGCGCGGACCATGTCACCCTCCAGGTGCTCACCGCGGACCAGACCGCCTTCCCCCGTGAGGAGTGGCGCAGGCTCGCCGCGGCCCTGCTGTAGCCGGGCTGGACGCCCTGGCGCTCCTCTGCTCACCGGGACACGTGCGCTGTCGCCACCGCCGGCCGCGCACGTGCGCTCGAGACTGTTGCGTCCCTGACAAGCATTCAGGGCCATCGGTACATCCTGAGAGGTCACCGCCGTTGCTCAGCAACCAGGAAGTTCACGAGGCTGCGCGCCCACGGCGGGAGCGCCCAGGGCGTCAGGCCTGGTCGTAGGGGCCCAGGATGAGGCGGACGACCTCCTCCAGCTGGCGGGAGAAGTCGGCGAAAGTGAGGCGGCCGCAGATCCACGCGGTGAGGCCGGAGCCGAGCGTCGCGTTGATGGCCGTCATCGCCGGGCGGACGACATCGGCGGGAACACCGTCCATGAGGGCCACGAGGGTCGCGAAGTTGTCCGAGCGCAGGCCGGCGAGCTCCTCGCTGGCGAACGGGTCGCTTGACACCTCGACGTAGGCGACGAGGCGGGCGAAGTTCGGGTGCCGCTGGAACGCCCGCGTCTCCCGACTGAGGAACGCCTGCACCCGGGTGCAGGCACCGCCCGGGGCGGAGCGGTTGCGGGAGGCGTCCCGGCTCACCTCGGCGCGGACCCGGTCGGTGAGCCGCCGCTGCCAGTCCGCCCAGGCCGCCGCGAGCAGGTGGTCCTTGGAGGAGAAGTAGCGGTACGCGGTGCCGAGCGCCACGCCGGACCGCTCCGCCACGTCGCGCATCTGCAGCTGCTCGGGACCCATCTGGTCGATCATCTCGATGACCGTGTCGGTCAGCCGGCGCCGTCGCTCGAGCTGGGCCGGCGTCATGGTGCTGACCGGCTGCGGCAGCGTCTCCTCTTTCGCCACAACTACACGCTACCTGAAAGCCGATTCCATCCCGACCTGGCCACTCGGGGACCACCAGTCGATGAGACCGTCACCCACCACGACAGAACGCGGTTCTAGTCGTTGACAGATCAGGTGTGGTTCCCGTCGACGTAGACGTCGACCTTCTCGTCATAGAAGCAGACCAGGCCGGCGATACGGATGCTCTCGGGCAGCGGGGTGCGGTAGATCCAGACGACGTCCTCGTGGACCTTGTCGTTGACCTGGACGGAGAAGTAGCCCGCGGTGCCCTTGTACGGGCAGTGAGTGGACGACTCCGACGGCACCAGCAGCTCCGTCCGCACGTCGGTCAGCGGCACGTAGTAGCGCGGGCGGATACCTGACTCGAACAGGACGACCGGGCGGGTCGACTCGGCGACCGTCACGCCGTCGATCTCCACCCGCACCTGCCGGGAGCTGGAGAGGATGTCGATGCGGTGATAGGGGTTGCGCGCGTGCCCGTAGACGACCTCGTCCTCCTCCAGCCATTCGTCCATCGCGTCCCAGTCGAGTCGGACGAGGCCGCGCAGCTGCGGGATGGGGGAATCGGGGTAGGTGCCCGCGGCGTCCGGGGCCGTCCGGCCGCCGATGACCACGTCGTGGCGGACCGCGTCGCCCCGGCTCGGCGAACGCGCGATCTTCCCGTTCGGCTCCAGGGTCGCGCGGACGTCCTCGGCTGGCAGGTAGTACACGGGATAGTGCGGGCCCTCCCAGACCAGCACGGGACGGATCGTGTCGACGACGACGTGGCCGCCGAGCAGTGCTCGGACCCGCTTGTTCGCCTGCTCGGCGTGGACCCGCCCACGGGCGATGGTGGTCGCCGGCTTCATCGACCCGGCTGCCGGCAGGGACTCCACCGGCGCCGCCGTGCCGGGGCTGGGGAGAGGAGGTGTGGTCATCGCGTTTCGTTCCTTCCGCCGGGTCCACCCGCGTGCGCGTGCTCCGCCCGACCATTCGATCGTGCGCCCGGTGTCGGGGTCCAGCGGTGCGCGCCGGACTGCCGCGGTTCCGCGGAACCGGCGCGCTCCGGAACGGGCGGCACCGCGGAACCAGCCGCACCGCGGTTCCGCGGAACCGGCGGCACTGCGCAACCGGCGAGATGCGGCACGGCGAGCGATGGAACAGACGCGGCGGGTGCTGGCCCCTCAGGTGCGGCGCTGGCGATCCAGGAGGTGCGCCGGATCCGCCCGGCCCGCGTTGGCGAGCGCCGTCGTCGTGCAGGTGCCGAGCAGGCCGGCGGCGTCGTGGATCGTCGTGAGGCCGAACGAGACGCCGTCGACGGCGTGCTGGTCCTGGGCGAGCACGCCGAAGAACTCGCCGACCGGCTCGCGGACCAGCGTCAGGGTGAAGTCCGTGTTGATGTACTGGAGGCCGCCGGTGCCGCGGTGGGTCAACGGGCTGGTCATGTCGGCTACCAGCATCGCCCGTACCAGGGGTGTCAGCGCCGTGCCCTCGACCACGTCACGCAGCTCACGCAGCCACGACCCACCCCGCTGGACGCCGGCGGTCGGAGCCACCGCGCCGCCGGACCCGTCACCGCGCACCATCGGCCGCACGTCGGCACGTGAGCCCTCCGGCTGCTGCGGGACGGGCGAGCCCAGCCCCGGGGCGGGCCAGACCTCGCGCTCGGCGTGCCAGAGCTCGCCCGGCGCGTTGCTGGACGGGCGCAGGAACACCGCCGTCGCACGGGTGACGGTCACACCGTCATGGCTGACGTCGACGTCGGCGACCCTGATCCGCCCGCCGGCCCGGACCAGCGACGTGGTCACCCGCAGCGGCGCGTACGGGATCGAGCGGAACATGTCGACCGTGAGCCGGGCGAGCTGGTACCCGGGCTCCGCCTGCTCCTGCACCAGGACGTGCCCGATCAGACCGCCGAGGATGCGCCCGCTCACGGATCCGCTCGCCCAGATGCCGCTGGCGAAGCGGCCGGGCTGGTAGCGGCCGTCGTCGAGACGACGGAAGTAGGCCGACGACGGGCCGCCGTCGGAACCCGGATCATCGGACGAGGCCTGGTCTGCCAGCACCGCAGGCCGGCCCCCACCCGGGTCGGACATACCTACCTCCTCGCACGGACCGCGGCACCACAGAGACAGCGAGCTTAAGAACGCCTTTCCGTACTACACGTCGGTCGCCACGGCCGGCAAGCAATCCGGCGGGCCCTCGGCGCCCGCGGGACGTCGGCTCCCGCCGGCCCCGCCCACGGTCACAGGGAAAGGATGGTGACGGCGGCGGTGCCGGGGGCTCCGTAGACCTGCGCGTAGCCGACCCGCGGGCTGCCGGGAACCTGCCGCTCGCCGGCCTGCCCGCGAAGCTGGCGGAACAGCTCGTGCACCTGCCGCAGCCCGGAGGCTCCGATCGGCTCGCCGTTGGCGATCAGGCCGCCGTCGGTGTTGACCGGCAGCCGGCCGCCGATCTCGGTGGCGCCCTCGGCGAGCAGCTTCTCCTGCTCACCGTCGACACAGAAACCGTTCTCGGCGAGATGTATGACCTCTGCGCCGGCGTCGGTGTCCTGCAGCTGGACGACATCCACGTCCTCGGGGCCGATCCCGGCGGCCTCGTAGGCCGCCCGCGAGGCGTACACCGTCGGCGCGGCGTCCTCCTCGACGGCCGCCCACGTGGTGTTCACCTCGTACGCGCCGTAACGGCGGGTACGGATTACCGAAGCCCGCACGAAAACCGGCGCGTCGGTGTAGCGGTGGGCGATTTCGGCCCGGCACAGGACCACGGCCGCCGCACCCTCGTCCGGAGCGCAGAACATGTACTGCGTCAACGGGTGGTTGAGCACGGGCGAGGCCAGGATCTCATCCTCGGAGATCGGCTTGCGCCGGAACGCGTTGGGGTTGAGCACGCCGTTGCGAAAGTTCTTCGCCGCCACCCGGGCCAGGGTCCGGGAGGTGATTCCGTGGTCGTGCATATAGCGATTGATCTTCATGCCGAAGAACTTCGTCGTGACGTACTGGCCGTTCTCCGCGTACCACGACGGCATGTTCACCAGCATCGGGTCCTCGACGAAGGCCCCACGCGGATGCTTGTCCAGCCCGACGGCGACGGCGATCTCGCACTGACCGGTCCGGATGGCATTGGCCGCCTGTTGTATCGCGCTGGCCGCCGTCGCGCAGGCGTTGAAGACGTTGATGAACGGGATACCGGTCAGGCCGAGCAGCCCGGTCAGGGGATCGGTCTGCGCCACCTCCCAGCTGCCCCCGCAGGCGAACTGGACGTCCTGCCAGCCCACTCCCGCGTCGGCGAGCGCGAGGTCGATCGCCTCGGCGCCCATGGCGAACGCCGACTTGGCGCCGAACCGGCCGAAGGGATGAAGACCGGCTCCGATGATCGCGACGTCGTTCATCGTGGACTCCTCAGCGGCCGTCGGTGCTGTCGGTGCTGTCAGTGCTGTCGGAAACGGGCGCGAAGGCGAAGGTCATGACCTCGTCGCCGGCGTCGTCGACATAGAAGGGAACGATCGACAGCTCCATCTCCATGTCGAAATCCAGTTTCGCCGGGTCGTTCTCCGTCAGCCTCGACTCGACCCGGATGACGTCGTCCAGCTGCACGAGGCCGACCCCGAACGGAGTGAAACCATCCGCCTTGTCGGATCCCGCGTACGGCAGCTTGGGAACGAAACCCTGCGTCGTCCAGGCCACCAGCCGGC
This sequence comes from Parafrankia sp. EUN1f, assembly GCF_000177675.1. Classification (GTDB taxonomy): domain Bacteria; phylum Actinomycetota; class Actinomycetes; order Frankiales; family Frankiaceae; genus Parafrankia. Next base: position 13,944 of record NZ_ADGX01000002.1, on the reverse strand, counting down.
CGCGCCGCGGCAGGAGCAGCTCGGTCATGCTGGACCTCCCGCAGCGGGGGCAGCGGGACTGCGCGGGAAACGTCGTCGCCGCGCAGTCGCCGCACCGGCTGCCGATGAGTTGCGGCGTGTCGTGCGGCCAGGTGAAGACTTCGGCCAGCGGCTTTTGCATGAGCGCCTCGCCCTCTGCTCGATCGACGGCGCCCACCATAACACCAAATATCTAGAGCTTTCACTCCCTCTTCGGCAGGGCCTGGTGGCCGGCGCACCCCACGGCACCGCTGACGCCGCGTCGGCCGCGGGCCCCGACGACCGGCCCGGCGCACGCGGATCGGTTCCAGCTGGAGGTCACCGCAGACGGTGGCACCGCAGAAGCCACAGACCGAGTTCGGTCGCGCAGCAGAGGGAGTCGTCGTGCCAGGCGAGTGCCGTGACGGCTACCCCGAGCCGCAACGACGTCCTGGCCCCGGCGGCCTCCCACTCTCCCTTGTCCCACAGCCGCACTGTCTGGTCTCTGCTCGCGGTGGCGAGATACCGCCCGTCGGGTGAGAACGCCACAGCGGTCACCCAGTCCGTGTGACCGGCGAGGGTGATCGGCCCGCCATCTCCCTCGGGATCCCACAGCCGCACTGTCGCGTCCTGGTCTGCGGTGGCCAGCAGACTGCCATCGGGCGAGAACGCCATTGCGGTGACACCGTGGCCGTGACCGTCGATGGTCCTCGTCGGTTCGGTGGCGTCCGCCGGGTCCCACAGCCGAATCGTCCGATCGCTGCTGGCAGTGGCGAGGAGCTGCCCGTCGGGCGAGAACCCCACGGCGGTCACCCATTCATCGCCGACGGCGAAGGTCGCGACCGGGCCGCCACGATTCTCGCGATCCCACAGGATCGCCTGATCACGACCAGCCACGGCGAGGAACCGGCCGTCAGGATCGAACGCCACGGCGGTCACCCATTCACCTCTACCGGGGCCGGCAAGGGTCGCGACCGGTTCGCCGCCATTCTCGCGGTCCCACAGGATCGCCTGATCACGACCAGCCGCGGCGAGGAACTGGCCGTCGGGTGAGAACGCCACGGCGGTCACCATGTCGCAATGGCCGGTGAAGGGCGTCCTGATCGGGGTGCCGCGGACCGGGTCCCACAGCTGCACCGCCCCGTCGGCGCCGCCGGTAGCGAGCAGCCCTTGTCGCGAGAACGCCACGGCTGTCATCCAGTCGCCGAGGCCGGCGACCGGGTCACGGGCGGCGCTGGCCCGCGGGTCCCACAGCCGGACGGTCCCCTCGGCGCCGCCTGAGGCGAGGAGACTGCCGTCCGGCGAGAACGCCACGGCGGCGACGCCGAGGCTGTGGCCGGCAAGGGTGGTGATCGGGTCGGCGCCGGCTTCGGGTTCCCAAAGCCGCACCTTCCGGTCGCCGCTGGCCGCGAGGAGGCTGCCATCCGGCGAGAACGCCACGGCGGCGACACTGCCCTCGGCGCCAGCGAGCGCCTGGCTGTTCGTCTCCATCGCCGGATCCCAGAGCCGCACGGAGCCGTCAGCGCCGCCGAAGGCGATCAGATGGCCATCGGTGGCGTAGGCCACGGCGTTGACCGCGTCCCGGTGATCGGCGGAGGTCGGCTGTCTCTCGCCGGTCGCCGGGTTCCACAACCGCACGGTCCCGTCGTAGCCGGCCGTGGCGAGCAGCTTGCCGTCGGGTGAGAACGCCACCGCGTTCACCCAGCCGTCAAGCCCGACCAGCGCGGGCTTCTCGACGTTGGCCGCCAGGTCCCGCAGCCGCACCTTCTCGTCGTAGCCGGCGGTGACGAGCAGTTTGCCGTCGGGCGAGAACGCCACCGCGGTAACGCCACGCTCGTGACCGGCGAGGACCTCGTTCGTCCTGGCAACCGGATCCCACAGGCGCACCGCACCGCCGGTGCCGCCGACAGCGATCACCTGCCCGGCGGGGGCACCGGCCAGGGTGCTCACCGGCTCACCATGGGCGAGGGAGGCGGGCAGTTCGGTGCCGGTAGCCGGACTCCACAGCCGCACCGTCCCGTCACCGCCGCCGGCGGCGAGCAGCCGGCCGTCGGCCGAGAACGCCACCGCGTTCACCGATCCGCCCGCCCCCGAGCGAATGGTCCGCAGAAGGGCGTGCTGGGCCGGTTGGGTGGACCAGACGAGGCCGAGACAGGGACGAGGGATCGTCGCGCAGTACTCATCCGCGCTCGAGGCGAGGGTGGGGACGGCTGCGAGGGTGGCGGCGAGGGTGGGGCCAACGCCGCCGGGCAGCGCCGGCCCGGCGACGACATGGGCGTTCTGGGCGAGCGCGCGCGCGAGGATGACGGCGTGGCCGGTGCCGACGCTGGCCAGGTCGTGTTCAGCGGTCATGGTGGAGCTGGTGCGGCGGAGGGTGACCTCGATCCACCGAGGGTCCGTGGCGACGGCGGCCGCCTCATCGGTCTGGAGTGCGGCGAGAAGATGGTAGATGAGGTGCGTGACCAGGTAGTCGCTGCCCGGGGTGTCACTCAGGTGCCACCACGCCGTCCGCCCCTCCGCGGCCGGCAGGTCACGGCGGAAGGCCTCCAGAAGGCGACGATGCAGGCCGGGAAGTGTCTTCCCGATGCGGCGATCCAGATACCTGTGGAGTACGTCGTGCAGCCATGGGGACCCGGCCGGGTTGGCGAGATCGCCCTTCCCAGCAGGAACGAGGAGAGAAAGGTCCACGAGGACGTCGCGGAACTGGCGAACCTGCCAAGCGCCCCAGCCTGCCGTGTGGCCCCACAGCTTCTCGAGCACAGCGAGGTCGATGGCCGTTTCCGCGGGGAACACGGCCAGCTCGAGAAAGCGGTCCAGCAGATGTCCCCTGGCCGAGCCCGGCGGGTTCAGGAGCCGCAGACTCGCCTCGACGGTTGCCTCGACCGCACGGTCACGCGTTTTCTCGTCGCCCACCGGGTCGTCGAATGCCACGACTCCCGCATCCTCAAGCCCTTTGATCAGCTCTTCGGCGGCCTCGGTGGCCGGCGCCCCCCCGGTGACCCGGCGTCTGAGGTTCTTGGCCGCCAGGTCCAGCAGGAGGGGCCAGCTGCCACAAAGCCTGGCGAGGCGGTCCGCGACCGTGGCCGGCAGATCTGGCGCCGCCCCGACCAGCAGCTCCCGCGCTTCGGCCTGGCGCATCATGTCGATCCAGACCACCGAAGGGTCACCAGTGAGGGTCCGCTGGTCTCGGGTGGTCACCAGTCTGGTGCAGCGCGAGCCACCAGACAGGAACGGCCCGAGCTGCGCGGCCGACCAGACGTCGTCGATGACGAGCAGCGTCCGTCTCTCGGGGGGCAGGGCGTCGAGCAGTTCACCGAGCCGCATCCCGGCCTGCTCCGGCTCTGATGGGAGTGGCTCCTGGCTACCTCGGCCCAGCTCCTGCGCCAGTCGCACGACCAAAGCGTTGATCTTGCCGGTGAGCTGGCCATGGTCCTGGCCGAGGCTGGTCCACAGCAGCCCGCCGGGAAAGGCAGCCCGGACATCGTCGCGGTGGCAGACGAGCTTCGCCAGGGTCGTCTTGCCGAATCCGGGCCCGCCGTGCAGGGCGACCACCCGCAGCGGCTCCTCGCTCTCGGCGGTCAGCATTCCGACGAGGCGCTCAGCCAACTCCGGTCGCCGCACCTCGGTTCCGACCAGCGCGGGTAGCCACACCACCGGCTTGGGGGCCGGCTGGTGGGGCGCTCCCGCAGCGGCCCCACTCCCGCTCATACGCCGACCGGGTAGCTGCGGCGGGACCGTCGGCCGGGCAGGGCTCTTCGCGGCGACCTGGCTCGCGGCCTTGAAGAGCAGATCGCGCGCGTCCGCCTCCCTCTTCCTCTTCTCCTCTTCTATCTCCTCCTGTGACAGGTAGGTCTCCTGGGTTCTCAGGAGGTTGGTCAGGTTCACGGGGATGATCCCGGCGAGTAGTCCGGTCGGCGGGCAGTCCTCAATACGGACAGGCAGCAGCCTGCCCGTCGCACCATCAGGGTCGGCGTCGAAGGCATCCGACACCGCGCGGAGCACTTGTGTGAGATACGCGTCGGAAACCAGAGCTACGGTGATACGGGACTCACGGACGGCGTCCTTGACCCGGCTGGACCAGTCCGTTCCCGCAGGCAAAGAATCCCCTGAGGAACCCCATTCCGGCCGCTGGACCTTGTAGCGGCCGCCATTCTCAAGATGCCAGGCGACCCACTCGCCCACCTTCTTGTCCTTGTCTTCGTCCGCGCACGAGACATAGAAGTCCCAGCGGTACGGGCCCCCGCTCACCACCGCCCCGATCTTCTCATCGTCGTCGTCTGTTCACCGAGCGGGCCGTCAGGACCTCCTCCGCTCAGAAAGACGGGAAGGGTGGCGCCTGCTCCGGCTTTTTCCTCCGGCCGCTGAGGGAGGCCTCGACACCCGCGAGGAGACGGTCCGTGGTCTGGTCCTCGGTCAGGTCGAACAGGTCGACGGAGACCACGGTCTCCAGCAGCTCAGGGCGCGGGCAGTTCTCCACCCGAACGGGTATCACCTTGCGCCTGAAGCCGTCGGGGTCACGGCGCAGCGCTGCCTGCCATTCAGCGCGCCCCCACACCGAGTTCAGGTAGGGATAGGAGAGCACCGCGATGGTCCGCTGGGAATGCTCGATTCCTCTGGTCATCATGTTCATCCAGTTCGCACCCGGCACGAAGTCCCAGGCCTGGACGTAGACCGAGTAACCCGCTGCTTCCAGCTGCCAGGCGATCCACTCCGCCCACTGCTGGTCGGCCCCGGTGTAGGAAATAAAGAAGTCCCATCCGCCGGCCGGGCCCGTCGGCGTGGCGCTGGCCGCGCCGGTACGCGTGGCCCCGACTGTGCCCACCGCGGCGTGGGCATCCTCGGGTGAGGAGACGGTCGTCGCGGCGCCGGCGATCGGGATACCTGCGGCGATCGGGACGCCTGCCGCGGCCGCCGCCGCGGCGATGACCGGATTCGCCGGCCGCTCCAGGTGAGCCTCGCGCAGCAGCTTCGGCCAGCCGCCAAGAACCGCGCCGCCCTTGTACAGGCGGTGCACCTCCGACCAGAACAGTTCCGCGTTTCCGGCATGCCAGCTGGGCTGCCGGCCCCGCCGCAGCCCCGCGCGCTCCACCACGATCCCCGCCCTGAGCTGGTCCGAGAACACGTCCGCCAGTTCGCTGATCACCTCACGGTCCGTCGGAGCGGCCACCGCCCGGGCGCCCTCTGTCGCCAGTCGTCCGCTCGTCGGCTCCCCGTCAGCGGGCTGTCCGTTTCCGAGACCCGCCAACGAGCGGTTGCCGGGAACCATCAGCACGGCCTCCTCAAGAAGCCGCGCGAGCCAGCCCTCGGCCAACGCACTCTGCACGACGTGGAACACCACCTCCGGCAGCGGGCTGGCCTCCGACGCATAGTCCGTGAGCCTGCGGTCGAGGCGGTCGAGCAGAACCTCCAGTCGCCCCCGGGACGGGAACGCCGCTGTCAGCGCATCCCGAACGGCCTGCCGGTCCACACCGCCCAGGCGTTGGAGCCGCGCCTCATCGAACCGCGCCATCGAACTGTGCCCCCTGTCCCCCGCCCGTGTCCCCGTTGGCGCTCGGGCGCCGGGCGGTGGACACATCCATACCAAGCTGATCGCCTCGGGCGACTCTAACGATTGACCGCCCGCATCATCTACACGTGCCGGTTGGCACCGGGCCGTACTCAGTCACCCGGGGTCGCCCCGGACTGCCAGGGCTCGGCGGCCGGGAAGCTGAGGCGGCGCACGTCTGCCACCCAGCGCTGGTAGACGTCGGTGCCACGCATCACAGCGTCCCGGCCGCCGTACCTGGCGCTGAGATCACGGACCAGGCCCGCGACCTCGATCCGTAGCTCCTCCACCTCGTTCCACGCCCCTGGGGTGTTCATATTGCCGGTTTTGACGTTGGGTGCCTGCTGCCGGAGTACTCGCGAGATATCCGAGTCCTCGCCGTCGATCCTGACCAGAAGATCGAAAAGCTGCTGGGCCTCGTCGGCCTTCCGGATCAGGACGGCGAGGAGGACCGCGACGACCTGGTATTCGCCGCCGGTGTGTCGCCACCTCGGGTCGTCAGGCGTGCTCGGCGCGGCGCCCGCGGTCTCGGCGCCCGCGGTCTCGGCGTACCCCAGGAAGTCCGCCCGGTGCTCCGGACGGATGCCGATCCGGATCAGCCGATAGAGGTTCAGCAGCCGCTTGCAGGCGCGCGGCGTCGGGAGCAGCGGAAAGAGCTCGGGCAGGAACTCCTCCTCGAAAGGGAGCAGGCGCAGCACGTCACCGGTATCCGGTGGTCGCGTGTCCGCCGAGCCCTGTACCGCGTCCCGGCCGGCATCCGGGTCGGCATCCGGGTCGGCGTCCGTCCTGGCGGCGAGCAGCAGTTCACGCAGGTAGTCCCTGCCCCGGCTGCCCATCTCCGGGAGCATGAAAGGAATCTGGAAGATCTTCTCCAGGTAGTCGGCCGTGGTCCAGAACTCCTCGCCAGGCTGGTTGCCGAACAGTCGGCCACGATGCTGATGGACCGCCCGGCTCAACCAGGCCGGGTCGACCGCGACCACGACCACGAACAGCGGCAGCGCGAGCAGCAGGTGAACCGCGGCCAGCATGTCGGCGACGACGTTCGGTGGGCACCGGTCGAGGTCGTCGATGTACAGCACGATCCGCTCCAGCGGCCGGCGTTCCGGCAGGATCTTCAGCATGCGGGCCCTGGCCTCGACTGCCCGTCTCGCCCGCCGTTGCCCCCACCAGAGTTTGGCCTTCACCCGCCATTGGGCCGATGACGCGGGAGCCGGAACCGGGGCGAGCCTGGCCTTCTCATCCTCCGCCCAGGTCTGGCGGGCCTCCGCAAGCTTCGTCGCCAACTGGTCGAGGTCGTCGCGTACCCGGCCGACCAGGCCGCGATAGCCGGCGTAGGTGGCCTCGCTGGAACGCTCCGCCAGGAACGACGCGAGCCCTGCCGCGGCGTCGGCGACGATCAGCTGCCGGTCCAGTTCGTGAATCCTCCACTGGACGTCGGCCAGCGTCCCTTCCAGGCCTCTACGCAGCCTGTTGTAGAGCGACCTGCCTCCCAGATAGATCTTCCATCCGGGGTAGACAACCGAGATCACGATCACGGACCACGGGACGAGGCGGACGAGTGTCGGGGAGTCCTTTCCGCCCTGGGCCTGCCCGGCGGTCCAGGCTGCCAGCCTGATGCCGTACCTCCAGGCCAGTCCCGCGACCGCCACGAACACGACAATCCGCAGCAGCACCGACCGGCTTGCCCACAGGTCCGCCGCCAGGTCCCGCGCCCAGGACCACATCGCCACGAAAATCGACGTCGGTGCGGTGGCGTCCTGGAAGCGCCCCTGCCCGCCGGCCACATCGTCGATCTTCTCGAAGCTGCCTGTCAGACGGTGTTGCCGCCGCAGCTCGCGGGCCAGCTCAGAGCGCAGGCGGTCACGTTGTGCCCGCGCCTGCGCCGCGGAAGGGGACGGCTGACGGCTGTCGTCGTGTGCCGCGGCGAGCTCGCGGAACAGGCGGTCGACAAGACCCGTCCAGACCTGGTCGTCGCTGTAGTGCCAGGCGTTGAAATCGACCTGCAACACCCGGCCGACGAAGGCGGTGCTCGTGGGGTCGGGATCCTTCGCCGCATCCTGGACGAGTCGTTCCACCCGCTTACGCATCTGCACCATGAAGGTGGATTTGCCTGATCCCCACGGGCCGAGCAACGCGATCGCCAGCGGCGGATCCGGTTTCCGGGCCGCGACCAGCTTCGCCAGCATGGCCACATCACCGTCGATGCCGAGCAGGTCCCTGTCCGCCGGACTGTCTCCGGCCGGCGCAGGACGGTGCGAGTCATCGGAGTACCGCGTCCGCAGCTCCGGGCGTGCCCGTTCCGGCCGCCGACTCGACTCCGGAATCGTCAGCGGAAACTCCGGCCCGAAGCCGCTGGCCGCGTCGTCCGGGCCTTGCCGAGTGACAGGAACCTCCCTGCCGGTCAGCCCTACCTCGGATTCCATGTCTGGCAGACCCCCCGCCCGTTGGGGAAAGCAGCGGCGCTGTCGCATCCGACCAGGGACATGGCCGTGCGACCCCGCCAGGCTGATCAAACCAAATGTCACCGAGGCCGTCTCCAGGCGGCCTACGACAGGCTCGCGGGCCGCCGACGGGCGAGCTCAGCCGGGCCGGTGGACGGCTGGCTGATGCGGTAGACGCAGCGAGTGCCCGAATAGATGGTCGGCATGCACTCGTTGCAGTGCACGCAGGCGGACCGGGTGGATTCCTCGGCCTGGATCCGCAGGAGCAGGTCCGGCTCACGCAGCAGAGCGCGGCCCATGGCGACGAAGTCGAAGCCCTCCGCCATCGCCTCGCGCATCACGTCCAGGTTCGTGATGCCGCCGAGCAGCACCAGCGGCATGGACAGCTCGCGGCGGAACTGCCGGGCCCGCTCGAGCAGGAATCCGTCCCGGTAGGGGTACTCCCGCAGGAAGGATCGGCCGACCAGCCGGAATCCCCAGCGCGCCAGCGGCGGGAGGGCCTTCGCGAAGGACTTCCGCGGCGCGGCGCCGTGGAAGAGCAGCATCGGGTTGAGCAGCGAGCTGCCCGCGGTCAGCACCAGAGCGTCCAGCGCGCCGTCCGCCTCCAGCCAGGCCGCGACCTGGAGCGACTCGGGAACCGTGAGGCCGCCCGGAACACCGTCCTCCATGTTCAGTTTCGCGATCACCGCCAGCCGGTCGCCCACCGCCTCCCGCACCGCACGGGCGACCTCACGCGCCAGTCGTGCCCGGTTCTCCAGCGGCCCACCGTAACGGTCCCCGCGCCGGTTCAGCCTGGGGCTCAGGAACGAGCTGACCAGGTAGTTGTGACCGAAGTGGAGCTCGACCGCGTCGAACCCGGCCTGCTCCGCCAGCTTCGCCGCATCCGCGTGGGCGGCGATGACCCGCGCGATGCCGTCGATGTCGGGGACCTGCACCGGCCGCATCGCGAGCGGGCTGAACATCCGGCTGGGTGCGAGGGCGGGGGCCCGGTTGGAGGCCGCGTTGGCCACCGGGCCGGCATGCCCGACCTGCGCGCTGGCCGCCGCGCCGTGCGCGTGGACCGCGTCGGTCAGCCGGCGCAGCCCCGGGACGGCCTGCGGACGCATCCAGATCTGGTGGCGGTCGGTGCGCCCGCCCGGGGCGACCGCGCAGTAGGCCACGGTGGTCATCCCGACCCCGCCGGCGGCGACCTCCCGGTGGAACTCGATCAGCTCGTCGGTCACCAGGGCGTCCGGAGTGCGGCCCTCGAACGTCGCCGATTTGATCACCCTGTTGCGCAGCGTGATCGGGCCGAGCGCGGCCGGCGCGAAGACCTCGTTCATCTGTTCCTCCCCGCGGGCACGGTCAGCGGCAGCGGTCAACAGCGACGGGCGGCGAGCAGCGACGGTCAGAGGCGTTCGATGATGGTGACGTTGGCCTGGCCGCCGCCCTCGCACATCACCTGCAGGCCGTAGCGGCCACCGGTGCGTTCGAGCTCGTGCAGCAGCGTCGCCATCAGCCTGGTGCCGGTGGCACCGATCGGATGCCCCAGCGCGATGGCCCCGCCGTTGACGTTGGTGCGGTCGTGGTCGGCGCCCGTCTCCCGCAGCCAGGCCAGCACGACGGAGGCGAACGCCTCGTTGACCTCGAACAGGTCGATGTCGTCGATCGACATCCCGGCACGCTCCAGTGCCCGGCGTGTCGCCGGGATCGGCGCGGTGAGCATCCACACCGGGTCGTCGGCGTACGCGCTGAGGTGGTGGACGCGGGCCCGCGGTGTCAGCCCATGGGTGCGCACCGCGGCCTCGGAGGCCACCAGCAGCGCCGAGGCCGCGTCGCTGATCTGGGAGGCGACGGCGGCGGTGAGCCGGCCGCCGTCGGTCAGGGTGCGCAGGCCGGCCATCTTCGCGAGCGAGGTCTGCCGGCGCGGGCCCTCGTCCACCGCGAAGTCGCCGACCGGCTCGATCTCCCGCGCGAAGCGGCCCTCGTCGATCGCCGTGAGCGCACGCTGATGGCTGGCGAACGCGAACTGTTCCATCTGCTCACGGGAGACGCCCCACTTCTCGGCGATCATCTCCGCCGCACGGAACTGGGAGACCTCCTGGTCGCCGTAGCGTTCCCGCCAGCCGGGTGACTGTGCGAACGGCGTGCTGAAACCGAACTGCGCGCCGACGGTCATCGCCGCGGAGATCGGGATCGCGGACATGTTCTGCACCCCGCCGGCGACGACGAGATCGGCCGTCCCGGACAGGACGCCCTGCGCGGCGAAGTGCACCGCCTGCTGGCTGGAGCCGCACTGCCGGTCGACCGTCACCCCCGGGACGTGCTCGGGCAGGCCGGCGACCAGCCAGGACGTCCGGGCGATGTCGCCGGCCTGGGAGCCGATGGTGTCTGTGCAGCCGAAGATCACGTCGTCGACGGCGCCCGGGTCGATCCCGGTGCGCCGCATCAAAGCGCGCAGCACGTGCCCGCCGAGGTCGGCGGAGTGCACCTCCGCCAGCGAGCCACCGCGCCGGCCGACCGGTGTCCGCACCGCGTCGATGATGTAGGCCTGACCCACCTGAGTCTCCCGTCGCTCACGGACACCGGCTACGGACGCCGGCCAGGGATGCCGGCTACCGAAGCCGGCTACGGATGCTGGCTGCTGACCGAGACGACCTCGCCGGTCAGGTAGGACGAGTAGTCGCTGGCGAGGAAGACCATGACGTTCGCGACCTCCCACGGCGCCGCGGCGCGGCCGAACGCCTCCCGGCCCCGGAGCTCGGCGAGCAGGTCAGCGCTGGTCACCTTCTCCAGGAACGGGTGCATCGCCAGGCTCGGGGCGACCGCGTTCACCCGGATGCCATGCGCGGCGACGTCGATGGCCGCGCACCTCGTCAGCGCCATCACGCCGGCCTTCGCCGCCGCGTAGTGGGCCTGGCCCTCCTGGGCGCGCCAGCCGACGACCGAGGCGTTGTTGACGATGACACCGCGGGTACCGCGCTCGATCATCCGCCGGGCGGCGGCGCGCACGCAGCGGAACGTGCCGTTGAGCGTGACGTCCAGAACCTTCGACCACTGCTCGTCGGTCATGTCCACGATGGAGGCGGTGCCACCGAGACCGGCATTGTTGATCATGACGGAGACTCCGCCGAACCGTTCCGCCGCGTCGATCAGGGCGGCGACATCCGCCTCGCGGGTGACGTCGCAGACCAGCGACGCGACGCGCTCGGTGCCGAACTCCGCGCCGAGGGCCTCGGTCGCCTCGGCGAGCCGCCTGGAGTGGGTGTCGCTGAGCACCACGGCGCGGGCGCCCTCCTCCAGGCAGCGGCGGACCACGGCGGCGCCGATGCCGGCGCCCGCCGCGGCCGTCACGACCACCGTCCGCTCCTCGAGCAGCCCGTGCCCGGGCACGTACGGCGGCGGTGTCGACGCCTCCGCCGGCACACCGCCACCACCGCTGCTGGTCGCCCTGGTCAACCGCGTGGCTCCTTCGGGAGACCGAGCACCCGCTCGGCGATGATGTTGCGCTGGATCTCGTCGGAGCCGCCGTAGATCGTGTCGGCCCGGCTGAACAGGTAGAGCGCCTGCAGCCGATCGAGGCCGTAGGGCGGCTCCGCGACGGTCAGGCCGGCGGTGCCGCGCACCGCCATCGCCAGCTCGCCGAGGTCACGGTGCCAGCGCCCCCACAGCAACTTCGAGACCGACGCCGCCGACGACGACACCGGCTCCGCGGAACCTGTGTCGTGGGCGCTCAGCGTCCGCATCGCGTGGGTGCGCAGCACCTCCAGACCGAGCCGGGCACGCGCGAGGCGATCGGCGAGCACCGGGTCGTCGACCGCGCCGGTGCGCCGCGCCTCGGCGACCACCGCGTCCAGCTCCCGGGCGAAGCCGACCTGCTGGCCGACCGTGGACACACCGCGCTCGAACCCGAGCGTCGCCATCGCCACCCGCCACCCGTCGCCCGGGGCGCCCACGACCAGGTCGGCGGCGGTCCGCGCGCCGTCGAAGAAGACCTCGTTGAACTCCGACGTCCCGGTCAGCTGCACGATCGGACGGACCTGTACCCCGGGCTGGTCCATCGGCACCAGCAGGTACGACAGGCCGGCGTGGCGCCGTGAGCCCGGATCGGTGCGGACGACGGCGAAGCACCAGTCGGCCTGCTGCGCCAGCGACGTCCACACCTTCTGCCCGTCGATCACCCACTGGTCACCGTCCAGCCGCGCCCGGGTGCGGACCGACGCCAGGTCGGAGCCCGCATCCGGCTCCGAGTAGCCCTGGCACCACAGCTCGGTCGCCGCGGCGATGCCGGGCAGGAAGCGGGCACGCTGCTCGTCGGTGCCGTGCGCGATCAGCGTCGGGCCGAGCAGCTCCTCGCCGAGGTGGTTCACCCGGGCCGGCGCGTCGGCACGGGCGTACTCCTCGTGGAAGATCACCTGCTGAAACAGACTGAGCCCGCGCCCACCGAACTCGACCGGCCAGCCCAGGCAGGTCCACCCGGCGGCGGCCAGATGCCGGTTCCAGGCCACCCGGGCCTCGAACGCCTCGTGCTCCCGGCCGGAGCCACCCAGCCCGCGCAGGCCGGCGAACTCCCCGACGAGGTTCTCGGCGAGCCACTGCCGCACCTGCTGGCGGAACTCCTCGTCGGCAACGGAACTGGTCAGATCCATGGCGACCTCCCAGCCCGCCGCGCGGTGCCGGTGGCGGGCGGCCACACACTATCCCACCAAGCACTTGTTTGGTACGGTCACGGCCGACCCGCACAGTCTGGAGACCCGCACAGTCTGGAGGCGCGACCTTGACCACGCAGGAGCCCGCCGCCGACACCGGCGCGGTCGTCACCTACGAGGTGCGCGGCCCGGTCGCGGTCGTGACCGTCAACCGCCCGCAGTACACCAACGCGCAGAACTCGAAGGTCACCTACGCGCTGGACGCCGCCTTCGTCCGCGCCACCGATGACGACGACGTGAAGGTCATCGTGCTCGCCGGCAACGGGAAACATTTCAGCGGCGGGCACGACATCGGCACCCCCGGCCGTGACATCGACGAGACCTTCGACCGCAGGGCCGTGATCTGGTGGGACCACGTCGGCCGGCCCGGCCTCGACGGGCGCTTCGCCCGCGAGTCGGAGGTCTACCTCGGCATGTGCCGGCGCTGGCGCGAGATCCCCAAGCCGATGATCGCCATGGTGCAGGGCGCCTGCATCGCCGGCGGGCTGATGCTGGCCTGGAGCTGCGACTTCATCATCGCCTCCGACGACGCCTTCTTCTCCGACCCGGTGGTGCGGATGGGCATCCCGGGGGTGGAGTACTTCGCCCACCCCTGGGTGATGAACCCGCGGGCGGCCAAGGAGTTCCTCTACACCGGCGACCGCTTCCCGGCGTGGCGAGCGCACCAGCTCGGGATGGTCAACCACGTCGTGCCCCGCGCCGAGCTCGCCGACTTCGTGTTCGCGATGGCCGGGCGGATCGCCGCGATGCCGAGGCTGGGTCTCGCGCTCACGAAGAAGGCCGTCAACCAGATCGAGGACATCCAGGGCCTGCGCACCGGAATGGACGCCGCGTTCGGCCTGCACCATGCCGCGCACGCGCACAACGCCGAGGTCGGTACCGACTCCCTCGGAGGCCTGGACGCGAAGGCCATGGCCCGCACCAACAAGCAGGCGGCTGGTGAGGCCGTGGCAGGCGAAGCCGTGGCAGGCGAAGCCGTGGCAGGCGAAGCCGTGGCAGGCGAAGCCGTGGCAGGCGAAGCCGTGGCAGGCGAAGCCGTGGCAGGCGAAGCCGTGGCAGGCGAAGCCGTGGCAGGCGAAGCCGTGGCAGGCGAAGCCGTGGCAGGCGAAGCCGTGGCAGGCGAAGCCGTGGCAGGCGAAGCCGTGGCAGGCGAAGCCGTGGCAGGCGAAGCCGTGGCAGGCGAAGCCGTGGCAGGCGAAGCCGTGGCAGGCGAAGCCGTGGCAGGCGAAGCCGTGGCAGGCGAAGCCGTGGCAGGCGAAGCCGTGGCAGGTGA